>JAUNBV010000046.1:0-5408 GCA_030526885.1 Syntrophomonadaceae bacterium | reverse complement strand
AGCTCAACTTCTGTAAAGGTATTTCAAGTTCTGGCGCCGCGAGCGCCGGTCGCGCGTATGAATAAGCGACGCCGCCGGGCTATTGTCCGGCGGCGTGGCAGTATGGTTTTATATAGTTTTACCCGGTGCTACTCCTCCAGCGCGCCCACCTTGACTTCGTCCCAGATGCGGTTATACAGCGGCAGGACCGCGGACAGGTCGTCGAATTCCTCGCAGCGCGCCAACGCTTCATCGTCGGGGTACAGCGTGGGGTTGTTGCGGTATTCCTCGTCCAGCTCCTCCATCACCTGAGTATGGGGGGAGGGGTAACACAGCCACTCCGTGTTCTGCAGGGCGATGTCGGGACGGCACATGAAGTCGATGAAGCGTTCGGCTTCTTCCTTGTGCTGGCTGGTGGTGGGGACCACCATGCAGTCGAACCAAATGTTGGAGCCTTCCTTGGGGATGACATACTCGATGTCCGGGTTCAGGTCGTACATCTGCATGGCGTCGCCGTTATACACCACCGCCAGGGCGGCTTCTTGCGCTGCCATCAGGTCGCGCACCTCGTCGCCCACATAGGACGATACCAGCGGGCGCTGCGCGATGAGCAGGTCCCGGGCTTCTTCCAGTTCTTTTTCATCGGTGCTGTTCAATGAATAGCCCAAATACAACAGGGCCACAGCGATGGAATCGCGCTGGCTGTCATACATAAACAGATTTTTCTCATACTTCTCATCCCACAGGATGCCCCAGCTGTCCACCGGCTCATCCACCATGGTGGTATTATAAGCAATGCCTACCGTACCCCAGGTGTAGGGTATGGAATAGCGGTTGCCGGGGTCATAGCCCATGTCGGTGAAACGCGAGTCGATGTACTGGAAATTAGGTATGTTGTCCATATTGAGTTCGTGCAGCAGGCCCTCGTTGGCCAGGCGCCGCACCATGTAATCGGAGGGGAAGGCCACGTCGTAATTGCTGGCCCCCGCCGTCACCTTCACATACATATCTTCATTGCTGGCAAATTCCTCATACACCACTTTAATATCGGGGTTTTCCTGTTCAAACTGCTTGATGACGCTGCGATCCATATAATCGCCCCAGTTGTAAACATACAGCTTCGTCTTATCGGAATCGCACCCCGTGAGCAGTGCGGCTCCCAACAAAACCACCAGACAAGCCAATCCAATCAACCTCTTTTTCATTTTAAATATCCCAACCTTTCTCCGTTATTTTTTTATTGTGAGACACATAGTAGTACACTAGTGCCACCGCAATCAGTACCGCGACTAAAATCAGCGTCATCACCGCGTTTATGCTGGGGCTGATGCCGCGCTTGGCCATTGTATATATGGCTATGGAAAGATTGTTGACCCCATTCCCGGTGACGAAAAAACTGATGACGAAATCGTCCACCGACATGGTGAAGGCCAGCAGGAAGCCCACCAGGATGCTGGGCAATATCTGCGGTATGATCACGGAGCGGTAGGCCTTGGAGGGGGTGGCCCCGAGGTCGAGCGCGGCGTCATACAGCAGGGGGTCCATCTGTTTCAGCTTGGGCAGCACCACGATTATCACGAACGGCAGGCAAAAGGTAATATGGGCCAGCATCATGCTGGTCATGCCGCGGGGGATGCTCACCGCGATGAAAAACATCATCATCGAGATGCCGGTAACTATATCCGGGTTCAAAATGGGCAGGTAGGTCAGGTTCATGGTCAGCGAATGCTTAAACCCGCGCATACGCTGGATGCCGATGGCCGCCACCGTGCCCAGCACGGTCGCCACCAACGCCGAAACAATAGCGATGGCGATGGTGTTGTACAGCGCGGTCATCAATTGCTGGTTGGCGAACAAATCCGCGTACCAGTGCAGGGTAAAGCCGTCCCAGCTGGAACGGGAGCGGGAATCGTTGAACGAAAACAGCACCAGCACCAATATGGGCGCATAGAGGAAGAAGAAGATCAGCCAGATATAGAAGCGTCTGAGCCAGGCCATCATATCATCAACCCCCCGTCTTCCTTGCGGTCCACCTTATATATCAAGGCCATGCTGAGCAGGATGATGACGATGAGGATGATGGACAGGGCGGAGCCGAACCCCCAGTCATTGGCGCGCAGGTACTGCTGCTCGATGAGGTTGCCGATCATGGTGTAATGGCCGCCGCCCAAGAGTTGTGGGATGGCAAAGGTGGTGACCGCCGGCATGAACACCAGGGTGACGCCGGACAGCACGCCGGACAGGCTCAGAGGAAACACCACCCGCCGGAAAGTCATCAGCGGGGTGGCGCCCAGGTCGCGCGAGGCTTCAAGCAGCGACTTGTCCATCTTGCGCAATACCACATAGATGGGGAAGATCATAAAGGGCAAAAAGTTATATACCATGCCCAGGATGACCGCGAAATCGGTATGCAAAAGCCCGGTCACCGGCAACCCCAGCCAGCGCAGAAACTGGCTGAACAGCCCGGTCTTCTCCAGCAGCGTCATCCAGGCGTAGGTGCGGGCCAGGAAATTCATCCACATGGGGATGATGAATAATATTATCAGCACGTACTGGGTTTTCAAACTGCTGTTGGCGATGATCATGGCCATGGGGTAGCCCAGCACCAGGCAGATGACGGTGCTGACCAGCGCCAGCATGATGGAGCGCCAGATGACCGATAAATACATGGGTTCCAGCACCCGCCCAAAATGCTCCAGGGTAAAGCGCACCGTCCCGCTGCCGCTATCGATTATTACGCTGTTGTACAGCAGCAAAACCAGCGGCACGGTGACGAAAACCAGCATCCAGCCCATATACGGATAGGCGACCCAGTCCCTTTTCAACGGCGTTTAACCCTTCTTCATGATATGGATGTCGTCCGGGATGAGGTTCATGCCCACCCAGCAGCCCGGTTCCCCGCGCAGCGTGCTGTGCACCATCCAATCCTTCAACCCGCTGCGCACCATCATTTCATAATGCACACCCTTAAATATCACCGACAATATCTCCCCGGTGATCATGCCCTCCTCGGGATTCACCAACTTGACGTCCTCCGGGCGCACCACCACGTCCACCTCTTCGCCCACGCCAAACCCTACGTCGGCGCATTCCCAGCGCCGCCCCGCGAACTCCACTTCGTAGTCGCGGATGAAGGTGCCGGATAGAATGGTGCTCTCGCCGATGAAATCGGCCACGAACATATTTATCGGCTCGTTGTAGATGTCGATGGGAGCGCCAATCTGCTGGATGATACCGTCATGCATCACCACCACCGTATCGCTCATGGTGAGAGCTTCCTCCTGGTCGTGGGTGACGAAAACGAAGGTTATCCCCAAGCTCTTCTGGATATTTTTCAGCTCGATCTGCATCTCCTTGCGCAGTTTCAGGTCCAGCGCCGCCAGCGGCTCGTCCAACAGCAGCACCTCCGGCTCGTTGACCAGCGCGCGCGCGATAGCCACCCGCTGCTGCTCCCCGCCGGACAGGGAATGCACCGAACGCTTTTCAAAGCCGCGCAGGTTGACTAGTTCCAGCAGTTTAGCCACGCCGGATTTCACCCGCGCCGATTCCATTTTTTTAATGCGGAGCCCAAAGGCCACATTTTCGAAGACATTTAGATGGGGAAAGAGCGCATAGCGCTGAAAGACCGTGTTGATACGGCGTTCATAGGCGGGAATGTCGTTGATCACGCGGCCCTCAAACAATAATTCCCCACTGGTCGGCTGTTCAAACCCGCCGATAATTCTCAGCGTGGTCGTCTTGCCGCATCCACTGGGGCCCAACAGGGTGACAAACTCATTACGGGCGATTTGAAGGTTGATATGGTCTAAAACCAGCTGCCC
Source organism: Syntrophomonadaceae bacterium (assembly GCA_030526885.1). Taxonomy (GTDB): domain Bacteria; phylum Bacillota; class Syntrophomonadia; order Syntrophomonadales; family Syntrophomonadaceae; genus JAUNBV01. The sequence goes on along the minus strand of JAUNBV010000046.1, from coordinate 1,608 downwards.
TTCAAATTGCTTGGTAATATTATTCAGCCGAATGATCTCGTTGGCCAATTTTCATCCCTTCCTAATACGTAATCAAGCTAGGTGCCGGCATCGGCGAGTTTCTTCGTGGTTGCGTCGCTCTGCGCCACAAAGCCGGATACATCGCCGTCCAGTAAAGCCTGGTTATCCACCTGCCGTTCCTTGTTGACGGCACGGGCTCTGTCCTTGAGCCCCTGCACATCCGTTTTATAAAACCCGGATCCCTTGAACATCACGCCCACGCGGTGACTGATTATGCGCTTTACCGGCGCGCCGCAATGCGGGCACTCGGAAAGAGTATCCTCGGTTATGCGTTGCTTTACCGCGAAATCTCCGCATTTTTCGCATCTATAGTCATAATCCGGCATGGTTTAAAGCGCCTCCTGTCAAAGCTTCCCACTCCGTGAGTGCAACAGGGTGAATATATAACAAAACCACACCTGCTGTCAAGTGGAATCCATCGGCCAAGACGCCTGCGCACGCGTGGTTCCGCTGTTTTGGGGCGCGCTGGCGGCATGTGATAATTTGCACAGCCTGCCGCGGTGGCGCGCCCCTACAACTATGCGCGTCACATTACTTGTACCCTCACGTCCGGCCCCTAAAGCTATCCGCTAACCTACGGCAAGGCATGATGGCACACGGTCTTGGTGACAATGTTATAGTAATATAGTTCCCGGCCTTCGATTACTATGCTGCCGGGATAGGCCACATCGGAGGTTTTGAAGACCAGCCCGCCGCCGCGGTCAAATACCATGAGCCGGTAGCGGGAATCCGGGGTTTCCTCAAAGGTGCAGGCCAGATATTTTTCCTTGTCCCCCACCACCACCATGCTCTCACAAATGCCGCCGGGGTTGAGGGCGGCGCCCTTAGCGTCGTACAGGGCTGTAGTATCGGAGCTTTGCCAGTATACGTGGCCGTTCAGCACCGCGATATTCTTAATGGCGGCAGGAACCATCGCGGGGCGGAGCACTAGTTCTTCCCTGCCGTCTTGGAGCGAATAGCGGTAGACGCTGTCGTGCCCTTCATAGCTGCGCGCCCCCTCGCCGGAGGCATAATACAGGTAGTCGCCATCGCGCTGGAAATACAGCACATGGCGCGGGGTGACGCGCGTGGTGGCATTGGTGTTGATGTTCACGCGGTACAGGCCATTGAGCGCATCCCCGTTATTCCATTCATAGCCCAGGATATACAGTTCGTCCCCCACTAGTTCCACCGCGTCCACGGGGGTGGTCCCGGCGCGGCCCCCCTGCCAGCTCCAGCCGAAAACATAAGCCGGGTCGCCGACGTCCCTATATTCCCCGTTCCCTACTTTCATCTTCAGGTTGTTGGCTCCATAATCGGCAGCCGCCGAGAAACTGAAGGCCTTGTCGCCGAAGGTGTTGACTATACTGTGATAGGCCGCTTCGGTAAAGCTTCCATCCGCATTGAGGCGGATAGTATAATCCCTTCCGCTTATGCCTGCGCTCTGTGAATAGTGCAGCATGGCTTCGCCCCCATGGTTATATAAACGGAAAGGAACGTACTTTGAGGGCCCGGGCTCGTTCCCGCGCAGTATGAGCTGCGGCAACTGGTACACCATCTTGCTCGCGC
>JAUNBV010000193.1 GCA_030526885.1 Syntrophomonadaceae bacterium | reverse complement strand
TTTAGGAGGTACATCCATGCGCAGATCCCTTTCCTTATTTATAGCATTCATGCTGCTGGCAGCGCTCCCCGGCCTGGCCTTGGCCGCCCCCGGGGAAAGCCTGTCCCCCATTGCGGGCAATCCTCAGCCGGCCGATGGCCCCGGCACCGGCGGTACTGGCGGTTCGTCCACAGGGGGCGCAGTCGCGGCCACAGGCGATGCGCCTGCATCAACCGGCCGCCTAGCTGGGCAGCTCCAGCGGTTTATAGCGGCACAGAATAATGAGAAAAAAGCCATTCTCTACACCGGCTATGTTATTCAGCCTGACAGCGTGACCTTAAAGATCCACAAACAGTTTCATGATGCTTATCCGTCTGAGCTCGAATTAGGAGTCGGCTTCAGAGACCTTTCGGATCAGGTTTTAGAGGAACTCAATCAGAAAAGAAATGTGCCGGGTCCAGCATCGAATGGGGGCAGTGCCGTAAGCGATATTTCAATATCGACCGGGGGCGTAATTTCCAACACAGACCCCAACTCCACTTTGCTGATAACCACCGAGGCCTCCGAAAGCGATCTAGCCGACCTGGGCCTTAGCTTTGGCGCGGGCGTGGTCCTTAACGCAGGCGTCCAGCAATCCACCATGCTGAGCGCCGAGGCCATAGACAAGGCCGTAGCGGAACTGGGGCTGGAGGAGACGTGGGATATCATTCCTGAGGAAAAAAGGCTCGACGTCATGACGGGGGAAATCAACAAGGTGCTTGAGGCGCTGGTGGAGCAGGGCCTCCATCCCTCCACGAGAGACGCGCTGCCCGATGGCGCCGGCCTGAGTACGCTCTATTACCGGCTGATAGACTTGCAGAGGTATGCCAACCAGCTGGGCCTTACCATGCCCGAAAACCCGCTGGAGAAGATTACCCCCGAGCAGATGGCGGAGTGGCTGCCCCTGCTTATTGAGCAAGGCGAGATCCACACCAATACCGAAGCCTACTGGGAGCATGGTGATTACCTGGGCACGTTGGAATCCCTGCTGAACAACCGCTATATGATCAGCGGCGATTTGGTGCGCGACCCCACCGTCACGCCGCGGCAGGAGGCGATTTTCCGGGCATTCATCAATAACCTGCCCCTCGTCGACGAGGTAGAGCGCGCCCAGCTGCACGGGTTTCTAGACCAGTGGATTGAAAGATTGAAGTTCTAAGCGCCGGCGCAGAGATGGAGCCCGGCGTTTCGGGCAGGATGAATGAAAAGGCTCTCCGTTAAAAGGGCGGCGCCCATGAAACGGCATGGGATCATTTGGGAAAGACAGCGCAGCGCTCAGGCTGTGCCCCTGGCAGCGCTCCCCGGCGTGGTACGCCCGGAAAGGCCAACCGCCGCCCCCGCGGCCGCAACCATACATAACAAAGCGAGTTTAGGAGGTACATCCATGCGCAGATCCCTTTCCTTATTTATAGCATTCATGCTGCTGGCAGCGCTCCCCGGCCTGGCCTTGGCCGCCCCCGGGGAAAGCCTGTCCCCCATTGCGGGCAATCCTCAGCCGGCCGATGGCCCCGGCACCGGCGGTACTGGCGGTTCGTCCACAGGGGGCGCAGTCGCGGCCACAGGCGATGCGCCTGCATCAACCGGCCGCCTAGCTGGGCAGCTCCAGCGGTTTATAGCGGCACAGAATAATGAGAAAAAAGCCATTCTCTACACCGGCTATGTTATTCAGCCTGACAGCGTGACCTTAAAGATCCACAAACAGTTTTATGGTGTTCATCCCGATTTGGTCAAATTTAATATTTCCGCCATCCCGCCGGGACCGCTATTCAAGTTTGAGGTAAAGCCGCGTATTAGTATTACTTTGAAACCTTCCGCAAACTACGTTTCGTTATCGTCCTTGGGCGAGATCTCCAACACAGACCCCAACTCCACTTTGCTGATAACCACCGAGGTCTCCGAAAGGGATCTAACCGATCTGGGCTTTCGCTTTGGCGCGGGCGTGGCCCTTAGCGCAGGCGCTCAGCAATCCGCCGAGCTGACCGCCGAGGAGCTGGAAGCCATACAAGCTTCCATTTACAATGATATCGATTCCTGGAATAGAGACGATAGCTCCACCACCGTTGAAAACTTTATCTCCCGCATGCTCGAGCTGCGCGCGGCGGGCCAGGGCTGGGCAAGGGTTATGGA
>JAUNBV010000045.1 GCA_030526885.1 Syntrophomonadaceae bacterium | reverse complement strand
GGTCACATCGTATATCTGCTGCCACGGTTTGATATTATCGCCTTCCTGCAAGGCCAGCGCCATCAGCAGCGCGGAACGGCATTCGTCCTCATTGCTCTGGCGCATACTCATGCGCCCGTACCACATCATAGTCTTGAAATAGCGGGAAAGCTCCTCGCTGGAGGCGTAATGGCTGCGCGGGATATATTGGGTGTAATCCTCCAGCAGCAATTGCACCGCGTCCGCGTCGTCGGCCCCCAGGTTCAGGACCGGGGAAGCATAGATGCCGTCGGCGGCTTCAATTAACGCCAATTCCTCCCCTACTTCCGGCAGATTAGCCGGGGAATAGGATGTCGCGGGGCCAAGCAGCGCCCGCCCCACCGCAAAAAAGGCCACATTGCGCCGCGCCGCGTTTTCCCATTCCGTCCCCTGGAGCGCCTGATACTGCGCCTCGCTGGCCGCCAGCATAGCGGTGTTCAGCTCGGTCAGCGCGCCGATGAAATGCTCCTTTTCCACGCTCTTTAAAATCCGGCTGAAATAGAGGTGATACGTATGCAGCATGGCGTCGGTGGTCACAAAATTGGGCATGGAGCCATAGCGATTTACTTCGTACACCGTGGAAAACTCTTCCCAATAACCATCGGTGACCACAAAGCCGTTTTGTCGCAACAGCGCTTTTTGCTCCTCTGAAAAGAACTGCTCGTCAAACTGCTCCCAGTTGACCACGTTACTGAAATCCTTGGCCACCTTATAGGCGGGCACTGACGGGGTAAAGTCCTTTACATACTCCGGCCCGGGGTCCGCAAAAGCTTGCGTCCGCAACATGGCAAACTCCGCCGAACCGCCCCCGGTGCCATCCACCGCCGGGGTGACCCCGGACGGCTGCTGGCCCCGGCCCCCACATCCGCCCAGCACCATGCTCAACATAAACAACAGCAAAACCAGAAGGCTTACCCGCTTACGAAATTTCAATCCGCTTCCTCTCCTCTCTCAAACTGCGTCGGTAACACAACTGTTTTCATATCTATCAATACAATATTGGGCGCGAAAACTTTCAGCGGTATATAAAATAAGCCGCCAACGGCTTAATCAATAATATATGCGCCGCACCCCGGCGCCTTTTAAGCGCGCGGCCTTTGGGTCGATGTTTCCTTATCCCGGCCAGTGTTTATGCCCGGTTACATAACCATCAAGCAATTAAAAACTTCAACCTTGCCCCCGCAATTTGGTATAATGGAGCGAAGCACAAAACTACGGCCCGGATGACGCCGCTAAGGACTGCGGCTGATCCATCGGGCTAGCGGGGGCGGGAGTGCAATGATTAGCAACGCACTGGGTCATTTAATGAACCACGCATATAAATTGGGCAACCAGGACTGCCCTGTTTTCCTCCTTGATGGACCGGAGCCAATCGTTATCGATTCGGGGGTGACCTGCGCGGCGGAACTCTATGCCGCTGCCATCCGCTCCGTGCTCGGGACCCGGCAGCCTTCCATTCTGTTTCTGACCCATGTGCACTGGGATCACTGCGGGGGTGCGGCTTACTTGAAAAAGGCCTTTCCCGCCATGAAAATCGCCGTTTCGCGGCAGGGAGAAAAGATTCTTGCGCGGCCCAACGCGCTGGCCCTGATTAAAATGCTGAACCAAGCCTTCAGCGCCCAGGTGCACACCATTCCGGATTACGCCTCCCTAATGCTGGTGGAGGAGGATTTCCAGCCCTTTGACGTCGATATCCTGATAGAAGACAATCAGGTTTTTAACCTGGGCGCGGGCGTCATGATGAAAGCCCTGGCCACCCCCGGCCATACCCAGGATCATTTCAGCTATTACCTGCCCGGCCCCCAAATAATGTTCGCCGGTGAAGCCGCCGGGGTAAATTATGGCCTCGACGCCGTTTCCACCGAATTCGTTTCCGATTACGACGCTTACCTGACTTCCCTGCACAGGTTGGCCGCCCTGCCGGCCGAGCTGCTGTGTCCGGGGCATTTTCAGCATGTGATGGGCACCGATGACATCGCCGCATTTTTCGACCGGTCGATCACGGCCACCCTCCGTTTCAAAACCAGAGTGCTGGAACTGCTGGAGGAGGAATCCGGCAGCATCGACCGGGTGGTCAAGCGGTATAAGGCGGAATGGTACGATGTTATCGTCGCTCCCAACAAGCAGCCCGAAGTCCCCTTCCTTATAAACTTGCGGGCCCGCGTGGCCCACCTGGCCGGCCGCGCCGCCGCCCCAACAAGCCGCGGCGCTGCCGAAACGGTTGATTGAACATGCAAACCGCGTGATACGCTTTATTGAGGGCGTGAAGCAATTGCCCCACAGGGCTCAAAACAAGACCGGCGCGCACGGACGGTGCGCGCCGGTCAATTAATGCTTGCCCCGGCAATATGGTTTATCAGCGCCTACAATACGATTTCCACATCGCTTAAGGGATAGGCCCGGCAGGAGTGGATATAGCCGAATTTGCGGTCGGACTCGCGGATCAGCGCTCCCGGGGGCTGGAATACTTCGCCCTGCACCAGTTTGATGCGGCACATGCTGCATTCGCCGGAGCGGCACAGCGAGGGCATCACTTTGCCGGCTTTTTCCAGGGAGGACAGCAGGCTGTCGCCGCAGGCGGCTTTGATACTGTCCTGCCCGGCAATTTTAATATTTACTTGCTGTTGTCCGCTGAGATGGGGGGGCCAGCCGGGCTTACGGGTGATGTCGCCCAGGCTGCCGGCCATCTCACGGCGCATCCGGCGGCGGGGTACGTTCATGGCTTCCAGAATGGCAGTGACGTGCAGGTTCATGGCCTCCGGCCCGCACACGAAATAGGAGGGGTCGCCCATCCCCTGCGCCGCTTGTTCAATAATCTCACGGGTGATGAGACCGGTGGCGCCCGGCCGACCCGCGTCGGGCTCGGACAGCACCGGGGTAAAGGCGATGTTATCGTGACGCAGCGCCATATATTTGAGTTCCTGGGCAAAAATCATCTCCGCTTCATCGCGGCAGCCGTAAATCAAATGAAACTCGCGCGTGAGGCCGGCGTCCACCGCTTCGCGCAGCATACTCATAAACGGGGTTATCCCGCTGCCGCCGGCAATCAATATCAGTTCCGGCCGGTGGATGAGGGGATTGAAATGAAACTGACCGGCCGGGCCGCTGCTGTACAGGATATCGCCTATCCCTACCTGTTCGTGCAGATAAGTCGATACCCAGCCGCCGTCGATCTTGCGCACGGTGATATCGTAATAGGCCCGCTGCCGGGGCGATGAGGATATACTGTAAGGACGGCTGGTATGCACGCCGTCGACCGCGAGCAGCAGATTTATATACTGACCGGCCTGAAACGGGGGCAGATAGCCGCCCGCCGCCGTCAGGCGCAGGGTGCGGTCGCGCTCGGTCTCCTGAATGATATCGCTGACCCGCAGTTCGATGCGCGCAGGATGCAGGCGCTGCACCGCCGCATTCCAGCGGCCGCGGTCGGTACGGTGATCCACTCCGTATTTACGGCTTACTTCTATTTCCCGGACGATTTCTGCATAGCCTTCCATACTGGTTCGATAATCGGTGCTCATGCCTGTGCCTCCTTTTCACGCTTATTCTTTATGGCCCGCGCGGCGTTGAAGCCGGACTGCAGGGTGGGCTGGAAGCCGCAGTCCCCTACCCAGGCCCCGGCCGCATACAGCCCCTTGATGGGCGATACCGGCGGCAGGAAGATGGATGAGTCCTTCACAAACTGGTCGAAGCCGTAGAAGGCCCCGCCGGGATGGTTCAAAAAGCGCATAAAGGTAATCGGGGTGGCTATTTCGATCTCCTCGATGTGGTCGCTGAAACCGGGATACAGCTGGTCGATGCGCTTCAGCAGCTCGGCGGCACAGCGGTATTTGGTGTCGTTGTATTCCTCCGGCGCCAGCGCCTCCCAATGCTCCGAGTATTGCAGGGTAACCGCCGCGCACTGGCTGGTGCCGGGCGGCGAGAAGGCGGCATCCTCCCGGGTGTAGGTGGAAAACACGATGCCGCAGTTGGCTATGTCAAAGGTGCGGGTGGCGGCATAGGTCTTGTCGCTGTCCAGCGAGGGGGAGATGGCTACCAGTGATTCGGTGATGCCCAATTCCTCCGGCGAGCGGTCCAGCCCGATATACAGGCATAGAGCCGACACGCCCACATTGCTGCCGGCCAGCACCTTAAACTGTTCCTCCGGCACCACGGCTTCATCCAGCAGGCGGGTATAGGTGTCCACCACGGAGGCGTTGGATACTACCCAGTCACAGGCGATATCTTCTCCCGCGGCGGTACGCACCCCCACCACGGCTCCGTCTTCCACCAATATCTTCTCGGCGCCGCAGTTGAAGCGCATTTCGCCGCCGTGCTGCAAAAAGCTGTTGATCAAAGCGTTGGACATCGCCTGCGAACCGCCCCTCATGTGAGCGGGCTTGAATTCGATATAGGCAAAGGTGAGGCCGGCCAGCAGATTGAACGGCAACTTACTGGGCGGCAGACCCATATAGCCCCAATAGGTACCGGTCAGGGCTGTGCTCAGGCGCTTAGACAGTCCCAATTCCGCCAGCACCTCATCGCTGTTTTTTAAGGCATATTTAAAATATATCGGGTAATCCGCGGCGTCGGCGCCCTTTTTGCGCGCCTTGCTGAATTGATAGGCCTGCAGCATATACATATAAACCAGGTCATAAAAAGCGGTCACTTTGTCCGCTTCCTCGGGAAAATGGCGCTGTACCTCGGCTATGGCCGCGGCGCGGTCGGCCTTTAAGGTCATATCCACCTCGCCCGGCACCACCACGCGGTACAACTCGTCCATAACTATCCAATCGATATCGTCGGCTATGCCCAGCCGCATCATCAAGCCCCTAAGCGGCCCCGGCTGCTCGACCGTGCCCATACCGCTGAGCTGGTGCAGGGCCACCTCAAATTCAAAGCGTCCGCGGCGAAAACTGGTGCCGCAGCCGCCGGGCACGTTATGGCGCTCCAGCATCAATACGCTCATGCCCTGCTGGGCCAGCGCCGTGGCCGCGGTCATGCCGCCGTTTCCGGCGCCGATGACGATGGCGTCATATTTTTTGCTCACGCGCGATCCCCTCCTTAAAACCTTTCCAGCTGCCGGCGCAGAATCGCTTCCGCGTCCGCCACCATGGTGTCCAAAAGCTCCTGACAGGTGACCACGTCGTTAATCAGGCCGATGCTCTGCCCCACCATGAAGGCTGCGTCCTCCACATTGCCGGTGTTCCACGCATCCTTTACTTTCTGGCCGGTCAGCAGCGGGAAAAGGCGGTCCAAGTTTTCCTTTTCGGCTTCGATGGCCAGCACTTCATCCACTAATTTATTCTTTAAGGCGCGCCCCTGCAGATTGATACTCTTGCAGATGAGGGTGGTGTCCTGCTCCTGCCGTTTTATCATTTCCTGCTGGATATTCTCGTGCACCTTGCATTCCACGGTGTTTATGAAGCGGGTAGCCATCATCACGCCTTCCGCCCCCAGCGCCAAAGCCGCGGCCAACCCGCGCCCGTCGGCAATGCCGCCGGTGGTCACCACCGGCAAATCCACCGATTCCACGATCCGGGGGGTCAAAACCATGGTGGTGACATCGTCGTTCAGCGGGTGTCCGCCCTCCTCGATACCGGCGGCAAAGATGCCGTCATAACCGTACTTTTGAATATTCTTGGCATGGCGCACCGAGCCCACTTTGTGGAAAATCTTAACCCCCGCCTCATGCACCATGGGCAGGTAATCCCGTGCCGGAGCGCCGGAGACCTCGATAGCCGCCACCTTTTCTTCGCAGCACACCCGGAAGAAATCGGCGTAAGTCTCCGGAGTGATGCGGAAGGAAGGCATCAGGGTGATGTTGATGCCAAAGGGCTTATCCGTCATGGCCTTGCATTCGCGGATGGCGGCGCGCAGTTCCTCCCCGCTGTCATAGTTGGCCGCGGTGATGTTGCCCAAGCCGCCCGCATTGGAAATCGCCGCGCAGAGGTCGGGCTTGCACAGCCACAACATGCCTCCGCAAATAATGGGGTACTTTATACCCAGCATTTCCGTAATCCTGGTTTTCATTAAAAATCATCCTTTCCGTTGATAATATTCCCTGTCGCCGTCCACAAAACCGAATTTCATCCCGTTCTTAAGCCATCCAGTTTTCAATCTGTTTCATATTCAACTTTTTGACTATGATGGTTATATTATAGTCTGGCCTTGGAACGGATGTCAAGCACTAACGCAAAAAAATATGCCCGGGGCATGGGCCCACAAAAAAAGAGCTATAAAGCTCTCTTTTCGTAAAATAATTGTTCCCTGAACACTAAAGCGTCACTCCGCGTACGCCTTAATGAATTCCAGCTCCTGCGCGAACAGCTCGCGCACTACCGCGGTAGCGATGGCCACGCTCTCCTCGTCCTCGCCCTCCAGTTCCTCGCGCACCATATCGTCAAAGGGGACCGCGGCCAGGCGTTCGCAGGTATCGGCGGCGTCTTCCAACTGGGCGAAAAAGGCATTGAGCAGCTGCATGGTATCAAAAAAGAATTTCTGCGCCCAGGCTTCCACCTGCTCCTCCACCGGGCGCCCGTTTACATGCTCAAAACGGCTCATAAAAATCATTTTGAACCACACTCCTTTAGCCACGCGCGGGCTTCTTCGATGGCGTCGCGCACGCGTCCGGGGGCCGGTCCGCCGGGCAACTGCCGGCGCGCCAGGCATTGCATCACATCCAGGGTCTCAAAAACATCGCCCCCTATCAGCGGCGAAAAGCTCTTAAACGTGCTCAGCGACAGTTCTTCCAGCGTCAACCCCTTTTCAATGCAATGCCGCACCGCTTTGCCTACTACCTCGTGGGCGTCGCGGAAGGGCAGCCCCTTGGCCGCCAGATAATCAGCCAGGTCCGTAGCGTTGGAAAACCCGCCCCGCGCCGCGTTGGCCATACGCTCCGTATTAAAGCGCGCGGTCTGCAGCATGGGCGTGATTACCAGCAAACATTTTTTCACCGTATCCACCGCGTCAAACAGAGCTTCCTTGTCCTCCTGCATATCCTTGTTATAGGCCAGCGGCAAGCCCTTCATCAGGGTCAGCAGCGCTAACAGATCGCCATACACCCGTCCGCTCTTGCCCCGAATCAACTCGGCGGCGTCGGGGTTCTTTTTCTGCGGCATAATGCTGGAGCCGGTGGCAAAAGCGTCATCCAACTCCATAAAACCGAACTCATCGCTGGACCACAGGATGATCTCCTCCGCCCAGCGCGACAGGTGCATCATCAATATGCTGGCCACCGCGCAAAATTCGATGGCAAAATCGCGGTCGCTCACCGCGTCCAGGCTGTTGCGGGTGATGGCCGGAAAGTCCAGTTCTATGGCCACCGCCATGCGGTCCAGGGGAAAACCGGTGCCCGCCAGCGCGCCGGAGCCCAGCGGCATCATCTCCAACCGTTTCATGGCATCCTGCAGGCGCTCATAATCCCGCCTAAGCATTTCAAACCACGCCAGCAAATGATGCGCCAGGCTCACCGGCTGGGCTTTCTGCAAATGGGTATAGCCCGGCATCAAATCATTGACATGCTGCTCGGCCAAAGTGAGCAGAGCCTCTCCCAGCGCCAAGACTTGCGCCTTGATGTCATTGGTCTCGTCGCGCAGCCACAGGCGCACGTCCAGGGCCACCTGATCATTGCGGCTGCGCGCGGTATGCAGCTTTTTGCCGGTTTCCCCGATGCGCTGCGTTAAGAAGGTTTCGATATTCATATGCACATCCTCGGCCGCCGCCGTAAACTCCAGCTTGCCTTGGCCCAGGTCATGGGCTATCGATGCCAACCCCTCCAGGATCAGGTCGCGCTCCTGCTCCGTGATGATGCCCTGCTGCGCCAGCATACGGGCATGGGCCATGCTGCCCCGGATATCCTGCTCATACATGCGCCCGTCCACCGCGATGGAAGCGTTGAAGTCCTCCATCAAAGAGCTCTCCTCCCCGCTAAACCGGCCCCCCCATAATTTTGCCAACTCGTCCGACCTCCCGTTATATAGTCTGTGGCTGCCCGCTTTAAACCGCACCGCAGCCTATGATGCCTTCCATGCCTCTGTTGATTATTAATTGTACCACAATTGCCGCTCATCAACATTACCTTAATTAGCGGGCGGCTAAACCACAAATCAGCGCGCTGCTTTTGCGGTATCGACCCACTTATATTATACTTGATATACAGTATCGCTTTTGACGGAGGGCAATATGATGGAGTTGAGCTTGGAAGCGGCGGTGGCGGTTTGCTGTGACCGTGTAAGGCCGCTCAATAGCGAGGAAGTGCATATCGACACCGCGTTTATGCGCATCGCGGCCCAAGACATTTACAGCCCCGTCGACGTGCCGGGCTGCGATATATCGACGATGGACGGTTATGTCATCAGCGCTTATGACCTGCAGCGGCTGAATGAAGGGCAGCGCGTATCATTGTCGGTAAACGGGGTGATCGGCGCCGGCTCGACCGCCGAGCGGAGCGTAGGGCCGGGGGAGAGCCATAAAATAATGACCGGCGCCAGGCTGCCGGCCGGCGGCGCGGCGATAGTGAAACTGGAGGAAGTGACAGCCGACCGCGCGGGCCACACCGTTACGCTCGAGCCCGGCTTGAAAACCGGCCCCCACATTGCCCCTGCCGGCTGCGAGATCAAGAGCGGTTCACTGCTGGCGGCCCAAGGGCAGAGGTTGAATGCCGAAGGTGCGGAACGGATTGCCGCCGCCGGCATAGCCGAGATTAAGGTGCATAAGCTGCCGCGCGTAGCCATCATCGATACCGGCAATGAGCTGGTTTTGCCGGGGAATCCGCTCAAAGCGGGACAGACCTACGCCAGCAGCCGTTCCCTGCTGGCGGCGGCAGTGTTATCCGACGGCGCCCTCCCCATCCCGGCGGATGCGGTGACGGCAGACGAGGCGGCATCGATCGCCGGTGCGATAAACGAGGCTTTGGCCGTGTGCGACCTAATCCTGATAAGCGGAGGGACCGGCGCGGGAGATTACGACCTGGTCTACGACGCAATGCGCCTTTTAAGCGCCGACCTGCTGTACCGGGGGCTCAAACTCCTCCCCGGCAGCGGCTCGGCTACCGCCGTGCTGCACAACAAGCTGCTGTTCAATCTGCCCGGCAAGCCCCAGGCCGCAGGAATCATCTATGAGGCCACGGTCCGGCCGGCCCTGCGCAAAATGAAGGGGGAAAACCGCTATCAACCGCAATGGTTCAGCCTGCCACTGGGCGGCGACATCAAGAATATCAAGCCCCAGCGCTGCCTGTACCGGGGCGAAATGACCATCCGGCAAGGCCGGGTTTTCGCCCACCCCATGGGCAAAACCGACTGGGCAAGCGAAGCCCTCCCCCTGCTGATAGACCTCCAACCCGGCCAGGGCCAGGCCGGCGACATAGTCCGCGCCTGCTTCAGAAGCTAGATTCCAAACGCCGCACAAGCAATGCCCTTCCCGGAGCGAGTTAGATAGCCTAACCCATCGCTACGGAAAGGCATTCCCACGGGCCAGGCAAGTCGGGCACTTAATTTTCTTATTAAATAAGTCAAGGAAAATTAGCCCCCTCCTGCGGACACGGCCCAGCGCTAAAAGCCCTAAAGGGCGTAGGGGTGCTCAAGAAACCTACCGCGGAGCAAAAATGGCCTCCCCGCAGACCGTCCCGATACGGGGCAGCGTTTTGGGACGGGAAAGCTATTTCCTCCGCTCACTGCCAGTTTTTAGCACCCGTAAGCGCAGGGGATAGGTGACAGCTAATACTAATAAGCGCGCAACGAGCGGTATCCCGTTCGTTGCGCGCTGGTTTCATTTCAGTTGCAATTATTTAATTGAGGCGGTCGTTTTCTCTGGCCTGTTCGGACATCCATTGCTCGGCGGCGTAGTTCAGGGGAAGGGTTCTGATGTCCTCCCACACATAATCCTTGGCAGCTACCTCGCGGGCGTCTATCTCCTTGAAGGACTGTCCGCAAACCTTGCAAACCGCCATATCGATTCCCGGATAATTCTCATTTTTAAGGAAGATATGCTGCTTGGCGTCGCCATTGCCGCAATGAACGCATCCCACCCGGTATACCGGCCACTCAAAACCGCAGGTAGTGCAATGCATTATCCTTTTGCCGTTGGGCGGCGCTAATATCGCCAATTCGGTCACCTCGCTGCACACCGGACAAACCACTGCGGACCGCGACGCTCCCGCCGCGCTGATGCCTTCGTTTTCCGGCACCTTCATGTCCTTAGCCATCCTGCCGGCCAAACCGGCTACGCCTCTGACCGCCATTATCAGACGGGCGGCGGCAGCTTCGTCCAGCATATCCAGGCCCTCCGGGGTCTGGCTGAATTGCTCCCATATCGACTTTAGCTCAGCATCCGACGCCTTAACCTCGACCAGCGCGTTCAGGCGCTGCCAAAGCTCCGTTATCGCTTCTACCGGCAAGTCCTGCACCGGCAAATACGGCGCTTGCTCCGCGAAGTCAAGCTGTCCTAACCAATGCGCGCCTCTCTCCTGCCGCCACTTGTCAACTTCCTGCTTAAACATGGTGTAGTTCTGATAAGCGGCTTCGACATTCTCATCCTTCGGTACGGCTTTAAAGTTTTTGTTTTGCATGTCCGGAAGTCCTTCTTTCAAGTAAATTCATGGTTTGCGGGGTACTGCTTTGTGAACGGCCCTCTGTCGCTTCAGGTGCAACAGAGGGCCGCTTCGCGTTAATATTCCTTAGTGCTAGGCTTGTTTTTCGCTCGCGAAATCTACCAGACCCTGTTCGTCCTTGATTTCATTATACCATTCCTCATAATGCTCGTAGGCAAATCGGGCCGGCACATAACCGTCGCCCATCATACCCTTCAAGGCTTGATTGGAGTCGGGATGCAGTATGCCCAAATACATATGCGCAATCAGAACCGCACCCATCAGCAGAGCAAAGCCGGCATGGAACACATAGCCCCACTGTACGACCCAACCGGGGAATACCTGCGGGAACCAAATGATAAAGCCGCTGACGATGATACAGAGCAACCCCAGGATAGTGAGCAAGGAGTTCAGTTTTTCACCGCCGTTGAACTTGCCCTGCGGCGGGAAAGGTTTGTGACCACCGAAGAATTCTACGGGGAAATTCTTGGCATGGGCAAAGTCGTTTTTCTTAAAAGAGAAGGTGGCTTTTATCCAGTAACGGAAATCGCGTCCGGTCTGCCCGAAAAAGAGGGCAAATATCATGGCCAGCACGAGTACGATGGCCCCTATGCGATGGATAATACGGCTGCCTTCGGAACCCGCCGCGAACAGCACCAGCAAACCGGTGATCATCAGCGTGAAAAAGCAAACCAGGTGAATGCCGTGCGCAAGACGCGTGCCGCCGCCAAAGCGATAAACTTTTTTAGGTTCAGTCATTAAAATACCCTCCTTTCTAGTGCTCGGAATGATCCGGCTTATTACGGTAGTTGCCGCGTGCCGCGTTGGATATAACACCAACGGCTACCGCTGCCACCGCTGCGCCGGCGGCGATCCCGCCCAGCGGATAAACGATATCTTTCCACAGCTTCAATGATACCGGGGTCTTGGGATTGGCCGGCAGGCCGTAGACCTCGGGATCGTCTTCCAACAAGTACAAATATCCGGTGCCGCCCATTATTTTATCACCGTACAGCTGGGCCCGCGGATGGTTTTCCTTGCGGATGGCCAGCGTCTGGTAGGCCAGCGCCATCATCTCGTCATAATCGCCGAATTGCAGCGCTCCGGGCTGACAGGTGGAAACACAGGACGGAGCCAGGCCGTTTTCGACCCGGTTTACGCAACCGGTACATTTGAAGGCCTTGGCGTCCTTGGGGAAAGTGCTCTGGACTACCCGCGGAATGTTCCAGGGGCAGTTGGCCATGCAATAACCGCAGCCGATACATTTGTCCTGATCGATGACTACGAAACCTGAGTCGGTCTTGGAGATAGCCTCCGAGGAGCAGGCCTTCATGCAAGCGGGTTCCCCACAGTGGAAGCACTGGGATTTGCGCATCATCCAGTTGAATTTGCCGTTCTCGTACTTCTCGTCAAAGGTGACAAACGTCCAGGTATCGACCGTAAAATCATCCTGCGACTGATAACTGGTGATCAGCTGAGTATTTTCAGCCGGCAGTTCGTTCCAGGCCTTACAGGCGACCGAGCAGGCTTTGCAACCGGTACATATAGCAGTATCTACAAAAATCATTTTTCTACTCATCGTTATGCCCTCCTTACATTAACAAGGCAACATTTGTATTCCGGAGTTCCGGCTCCGGGATCCAAGGCGGCCATTGTCAAACTGTTAGTGCTCGGGCCCTGACCTCTTGAATAACCCTGGCTGACGTCATGGTTGCCTTCAGCGGCAAACGCCCAGCTCCAGGGCATACCGATGGTCTCAGTTTCCACCCCGTTGATGTTCAAAGT
>JAUNBV010000192.1 GCA_030526885.1 Syntrophomonadaceae bacterium | reverse complement strand
CCATTACGGCGGCGGGCGCGCAGGGAAGCTCCATCACCAGCTACCGATCCACCCTGAACGGCACGGTCTATACGGCGGCCTCCTTCACGACCAACGCGCTGGATGTGGCGGGAACCAACACCCTCACGGTGACGGTCACGGATTCTCGCGGCAGGACGGCCACGGCTTCGCGCACGTTCGCCGTGCTGGACTATTCGTCGCCCTCTCTGACCCGGTTCACCGCCGAGCGCTGCAACAGCGATGGCAGCGCCGCGCAGATGGACGGCACGAAGGTGCGGGTATCGGTATCCGCCAGCGCGTCCTCCGTGGGAACGAAAAACCCGCTGACCTGCACGGTGTATTACAAGACCGCCTCGGCCAGCGCGTGGACGCAGGCGGCAGTCATCGCCCACAGCAACTACGCCATCTCCGCCACAAACCTGCCGCTCTCCCAGACCTTTGACGCCCTGAGCAGTTTCGACCTCAAGGTGCGGGTGCAGGACTATTTCTACTATGTGGAGCAGACCGTCAGCATTGGCACCAAGCAGGTGATGATGGACTTCTACAAGAATGGCAGCGGTATCGCCTTCGGCAAGGTGGCGGAGAATGCCGGGAAGGTGGAATTCGGCTGGCCGCTGCTGCTCTCCGCGCCGTTAGGCGTGGATCAGGGCGGCACGGGCGCGGCGACTGCCTCTGCAGCCTGCAACAATATCGGCGCGGTCAAAAAGAGCGGCGATACCATGACGGGCAACCTGTCGATTTCAGGTTATCTGTACCCGTCCATCTATCTGCTGCCTACTTATAACAGCACCACGAATCGGACGGTATTCGAGGGCAGCTATACCGGCGCGGCCTCCTTTGCCGCGTGGGAAGACTCCACGGGCAACAATCGAAGGATGTTGGAGGTACGCACGGCGGCCTACGCGCCCAGCATGGACAGCGCCGTAATGCTGCGCACGGCGGTGGGCGGCAGCTATTACGCTTACCGGGTTTTCCACGCGGGCATGGCTACGCCGGTGCCGATTGCCAACGGCGGCACGGGAGCCAGCGGAGCCAAAGCCGCGCTCAACAATCTGGGCATCTTCTATTCGGTCAGTCTGCCCGCCACGGGTACGGACGGGCAGATATGTCTGGTGCCGGTGTAATGGGAGGTCAATAAATGCCTGCGTTTACCGCGACCGCCAACAGCAGTTCCACCATCGGTTACGCGCAGTACGGCTCGTCCTCGTGGAGCACGGGCACGAGCAACGGCGCATGTCAAGGGGCGTATCAGGGTACGACCGCCAGCAAATCCCGCGTGGGCGTCATGGTGTTCTCCAGCGCGGGATCGGTGCTCAAAGGGAAGATCATCTCCCAGATCACGCTGAAAATTACCTGCTCGGCGGCAGGATCAGGATCTTCCGGCAAGGTCTTATCCTTTCGCCGGGCGAACTACCAGAATTTGCAGACGGGGATTGCCGGTTCCGCGCAGGTGGGCGCGGCGCTGGGGACGCTGACGGGCACGTTTTACAGCAACACTGTCACCCACACACTCAGCGAGAGCAGCAACCCGGCGCTGTTCGCCGCTATGAAAGCGTATCTCGCGGAGGGCAATTCCGCGCTGGTACTGTACAACGGGGAAACATCCTCGTCCAGCGGCTATTCCACCAACTATGCCCGCGTCACGAGCTGTACCATGACCGTCACCTATATGGACGCCACGGTATGGTATTGCTTGGACAGCACATGGCGGCAATGCGCCGTCTGGTATTGCAACAACGGAACATGGATTCAGTGCGTCCCCTATTACAACAGCGGCGGCGCGTGGATTCGCGTATAACCGGTACAGCACAGGAATCAACGCAGGCGGACGGCGAAAGCTGTCCGCTTTCTCTATCGACGAAAAAGGAGGGCATATGAGCAACACCAGAATCCAGATCGCGCAGACCATGGCCTCGCGCATGAAGCGCAATTCGTACACGCAGGGCACGAAAAGAAAATACTTTTTCGGCTACCCCACCGAGGGAAAAGACGGCTTTTCCGACTGTTCCTCGGCGGTGCGGGAAACCATTCGCCGGGTGCTGGGGATCGACATTGGCTACAACACGGTTTCGCAGGTCAACAACAAAATCAGCCTCGAATGGATCGAGTTTGCCAACGGGAACCGCTATCCCACGGTCGCTTTGCAGCCGGGGGATTTGCTTTACT
>JAUNBV010000191.1 GCA_030526885.1 Syntrophomonadaceae bacterium | reverse complement strand
AATACCGAAAGTCTTTTCCCTGCGATAATTGCAGATAAAACCGTTCTCCGTCTACATAGATCTGAGCCCGGCTATCCCAGAGCTGCGCTCTGGTGTCCACATAATCCCGCAGCCCCATATATTCATCCTGAGCCAGTGCCTGATACAACGCGGGCTGTAAATCCTCCCACAGTTCCTGTAGCGGCGGAGAAGGAGGCGCGCAAGTAAACTCCACCTCATAGCCGCGTTGTCCGGCATGGGTGTGTAAAACATCTTTAGCCGCCTGATATTCCCGATAAATATTGCCGGCCTCGCGCGGGACAATATATACAATGCGCCGGCCATCCTCGTTGTCAAAGCTCACTTCGGCCACATTGGGCAGTGCCAGCAGCTCCGCAGTAAGCGGCTGTTCGACATATTGCCGGCGCAGCGCCCACTGCCCTCCCAGCAACAACGCCAGCGCCAGCACCGCCACCACTGCCAGCCGCACATAATTAAACTGACGCTCCATTCCTTACGCACTCCCCTTTCGCCCCAAATTATAGCACGTATAAAAGGGATATTAGTCAGGTAAGTGCTGGTAATACCGACATTTGGCGCGTGTCAGGGCATAAAAAAGGAGGCAGTTACGCCATATGAGCGTGAAACTGCCTCCAATGGGGAGGGAAAAAATATTATGGAATTATCAGCCGCCAGCTGCCCGCCGCATTCCCATGATTGGAATACTGGCTACCAAGGCCACGCTTTCGGCATCCCTTTCTATATCTACCTGAATACCGGGTTCGTCCACCACCATATATTTTTCTATCACCTTGATGAGCTCATCCTTGATGGTGTTGATGACCTCCGGCGACGTAAAGGCGCGGTCATGTACCAGCACCAGGCGAAGGCGCTCGCAGGCCGCCGCCTTGCTCTGATGATCGCGTCCCAGCAAACGCATGATTTTTTGCAACATATTTTAAAGCCCCCTTACCTTGCCAGCTTTAACATTTTCCTGAATCGGCCGACCAGCCCGAAGCCGTCATCCAGAGACATGATATCCAGTTCCTCGCCCATAATTCGGCGGGCTACCCGTCGATAAGCCTCCCCCGCCTGGGAATTTTTATCCATTACCGCCGGCTCGCCGCGATTGGTGGACACCACGATAAACTCATCCTCCGGCACTACGCCCAAAAGCTCGATGGATAAAATGTCGAGCATGTCCCCGATATCCATCATATCGCCTTTTTTGACCATTTTGCTGCGAATGCGATTTATGAGCAGGCGCGGGTTTCTCAACCCGGCGGCCTCCAACAGCCCCACGATGCGATCGGCGTCCCGCACCGACGATACCTCGGGCGTGGCCACTACGATGGCCTCGTCAGCTCCGGCAATGGCGTTTTTAAAGCCCTGTTCAATCTACCAGGATATAATCGAAATCACGGCGCAGCTCATTGGTCAAATTTTTCATCTGATGAGGACTTACCGCCGTTTTATCACGGGTCTGAGCCGCGGGCAGCAAATGCAGCCCTTCAAAGCGCTTGTCCCGGATAAGGGCCTGCTGCAAACGACAGGTGCCGTTGACCACATCCACCACATCAAACACAATACGGTTTTCCAGCCCCATTACCACATCCAGATTACGTAGCCCGATGTCGGTATCCAGTAACACCACCTGCTGCTCCATCATCGCCAGAGCCGTACCGAGGTTCGCCGTAGTGGTAGTCTTTCCCACCCCTCCCTTACCCGATGTGATCACAATTACCCTACCCTTCATCAATTCATCCTCCTATCTCCGACTTACTACATTTTTTCGATAACCACCCTGCCATTGCGGATCCGGGCCAATTCCGGCTGGGACGAAACATTATTCTCCTCCCCGTCCGGCGGACGGGTGATATGGCTGGCAATGCGTAGCTGCACCGGATTAAACTTAAGCGCTGCGATGACGGCGTCCTCATTGCCAAAAGCTCCGGCATGTACCAACCCCCTAAGCCACCCCATGACCAGGATATCACCCCCGGCGATTAGCTCCGCGCCGGGGTTGACGTCACCGCGCACCACAATATTACCCTGTGAAAAATAGCGCTGCCCCGAACGCAGATGACGGCTTATTAAGATGGTGTCCGTCTCGTCGTGTTTGATCTCCGGTTGATTCAGCACCAGCTCGCACCGGCGCTGGTCGGAGGTGTCCCTGCCGGTAAACAGGTTGTTTAAATGCAGGCCGTAGTTCTGCA
>JAUNBV010000190.1 GCA_030526885.1 Syntrophomonadaceae bacterium | reverse complement strand
TGACCGGAGAGGAGGGATAGTATGCGCCGGGCATTCATTGTCACCCTGTTGCTGTTGATCGCGGCCCTGGTCGGCGTGGGCGGCGCGGCGCTCCAAGTCAACTCGGCGCGCGATCAGGTAGTATTGGCCGCCCACACCGTGCAGGGCGACCCCGCCGCCGCGCATGGCCTGACCGTCCGCTGCCACGCCACCTATGATGACCGTCTGTTCTGGGATACCAGCTATAGCGCGGGGCCGGAGGCGGTCACCACCACTGAGTATACGTTTTCCTCCACCCGGCGGGAACAACCGGTTGCGCCCCTGCGCGAAGGCGTATTTCTGGAGCGCATGAGCTTTAAGTGGTTGGAACTTGACCGGGGATTCGACCCGGCAACCTCAACTCCGCTGACCGGCTTGCCGGCGGCGTTCCAGGCCCTGTATGACGCCGCCGCTCCCGGCGAGGAGAAGACCGCTGTGGTAAATTTGCGCGATTACTACGACTACTATCCGCTGACCGTAACCCTGAATCTGCCCGGCACGCCGTTTAACCAAGCGGAAGATGATCCTGCGCATTTTCCGCCCCACCAGGTCCCGGAAGAATACGCCGCCGTCACCGCGGCATTCCAGGAATTTTTCAAATTCCCGGTGCTGGCGGATGAACAAATAGAGCTATCGGTGCAAAGAGATGCGGACGGTTATGCGGTAGGGTATGGCAGCTCCGCCACGAGCGACGCCTTTCACCTGTGGTCCGTCCACAGCGCGGTGACCGCAGACGCCTGCTATTTCACCTTCAATAACCGTACCCAGAATGGCGGCATAATCGATACCAGCCATATCCCCGGAGGGTACGGCATATATTGCCTGCCTTTCAGCGCCATGGACAGCATAGCGGCGGTGAGGGCGGAAGAACTCTATATGGCCTATCCCCTCGATCCCGCAGTTGAATTCCTGCATCTGGGGCTGGCTCCCCGGAGCGACCGTCTCCTGCTACACACCAGGGAGGACGGCAAGTACATGATGACGGTCATCGATATCGCTACCATGAGCGCGCGGCAGCGGTTGGAGATAGGGGAGGGGAGCGAAAACGAGTTTGACTGGTTCGTGTTTGAGGGCGACGGCTTCCTGACCGTCGGGGTGAACTATCGCTGGCTGGCGGTGATCGCCGCCACGCCGGACGGTGATTACGAAGTGCGCTTCACGGCGGAGGTGGCGGGTGAACAAGCTTCCTGGCATCAGTCGCTGGACTGGGCGGTAATGGACTATGACGGCCGACGTCTGGCGGTGGCCGATTTCCTGTGGAACACGGATATGACGGGACATATCACCCACCAAGGCTGCGGTTTTTATCTGGCGGTGTACGATGAGACAGGGCTGGCTTACTGGGGCGAGTACCCCAGCAGTTTGAGCCGGGGAGCGCAAAACCAGCGCTATGCCTGCCGACCGGTCAACTATGAGCCGCTGGCGGTCAGTTGGGAGTGAGAAACGGGAACGCCGCGCCGGCTTAGCGCAATAGCCTGACCGCGGCCCAAGCGGGGCAGAATTAGCCTTCCGGCCTTATCCGTCATTCATCCATAAAAACGATATCTGCTTGTTGAAGGAGTTCTTGCTTTATTTCGTCGATTAATTGCTGTCGCATCTCAACCAGTTCTTCGCCGGTATACTCCTCCGCTCCAAATTCAAGCTCATTTTCAGTAAATATTTGCTGCCGCAAAAGTGCAATTTCATTTCCCGTTCTATAAGTTTCAATAACAATAGGCTGGTCGAAATATTCATCTATAGTCATGCCGTAACCTCTAATTAAATCCATCGTTTCTTAATAGCTTCCTTCCGGATTATCGGCATTATCCGTGATATTATTTTTCATTTGCTGAGCAAACTTTTTTGCCTCCTCTTCCGTCACAATGAAACCTCTATTTTCAGCTTCTTGTGCGAGAAGTATATTACCAATAATCTTATTATATACTTCTTCATCATTTAGCTTTATTCCTTGATATTGAGCAGCCATTTTTTGATTATCAATATAACTCTGAGTTACAGCATAGCCGTTCACCGTAAAAATAGTTTCTTCAGCATAATCATCGGACATATTTTACTTAATATCTTGGCCAAAATCGAAGAAATCACTTAAGGCCACTAATTGATTTCTTTGATTGAGAATCAACAAAGCAATGAAAAAAACGGCTATTAAGCCAATGAGTAAAATTTTCTTCATAAGTTATCCTCCTTAAAATAGTATCCCCTTGCTACG
>JAUNBV010000189.1 GCA_030526885.1 Syntrophomonadaceae bacterium | reverse complement strand
TAAACACCCCTCTTTTCTATTTTTCTACCTGGTGCTTCAAGCCACCAAGAACCACCTCCCGCTTATGGCTTTTCAGCATAGAAATCTCAGCCGATTGTAGCATATAGAAAGTAATTTGTCATCAAATATTTTTGTTAAATATACAGTTTTGGTTCAATTCTGCCTTAATTAGCCACCGTTCGACAGTTATTTACCAAATGCACAGGCGGGAAAACGACATTCCCGGCATTCCTCGCACAGGCCGCCGTGGCCCAATGCCACCACATCGGCACGGTCGATCGACTCTCCGGCAAAAATACGCGGCAACAGCAAATCCAGCGTAGTCACCTTGCTAAACAGCGCGCCGCCCGGTATCCCGATGACCGGCACTTCGCCGAGGTAGGACAGCATAAACTGCGAACCCGGCAACACCGGCACGCCGTAAAACACTTCCCTGGCCTGGCTGCGGCGGATGCCCTCCGGCGTGGCGTCGTCGGCATCCACCGACATGCCGCCGGTGACCATGATCAACTCCGCGCCATCGCCATAATATCGCTTGATTTCCTCCGCTATCAGGCCGGCATCGTCGGTCACGATGCTCTGTCCCAGCCACACCGCGCCGTAGTAATCCATTTTCTCACGCAGCACCGGGCCAAACCCGTCGCGGATGGCTCCGCTCTTTACTTCCCGGCCGGTTATCACCGCCGCCGCGCGCAACGGCTTATAGGGCTTTACCCACACCAGCGGCCCCGGCGCGCATATCTCCTCCGCCTGGGCCAGCAACGCTTCCTCCACCGCCAGCGGCACCACCCGGGTACCGGCTACCTTCTGCCCCTTGGCCACACAGCGGTCATTGTGCAGGGTAGAAAAAACTATTTTATCCAGGGTATTGAGCCGGTACAAGCGCGGCACGTCGACCTTTAACCAGCCGTCATGCGCGGCTTTGAGGTTGACTCGTCCCATCGCCACCTCGGTCGGCTCCAGCCCTGCCCCGCCAGCCGCCCGCGCCAGGCGCAACGCGGCGTCATCCTCATGCACCACGCCCGCCTCAGGCTCCCAGATGAATACATGCTCACGCCCAATGCTCTTCAACAGAGCTATGTCATCAGCTTGGATGATATGCCCCCGTTTGAAGGCGCGGTATTTTTTTTGTCCCGGAACGATGCGAACAATATCATGGCCTAATTCCTGACCCACAGCTTGCTCCACCGGTATCTTCTTCATGGTTAGCTCCCTTGTTTCCTGTCGTAAAATGCCAATGGGTTCAGACGTATAGCCATGTTCTTCTCTACAATAATATATATTCGCTATGACGCCTTATTTTCCTCCCGGATTTTAATTTATCCGGCGACAAATTACGGCAACAAATAAACCGCCGCCACATCGCCCGCTTTGAGGCCGGGAGTTCCGGGAGCGATGTCGATTAGCGCGTTACAACCGATGAGGGAACGGATCATGCTGGGCTTCTGGCCTTCGGTCACGGTCACGCGCCAGCCCTCCGGGGTGCTCACGGCACAGGCACGGGCAAAACGGCGGCTGCCGCTTTTTTTATCAAAATCGGCGATCAGAGCCATCGGGATGGGGGCATAGCGGTAAGGCTTGCCCTGCAAGGCGGCTAGGGCCGGAGCGGCCAGCAGGTGGAAGCCCACCGCGCACGAAGCCGGGTTGCCGGACAGGGAAAGGAGCATCTTGCCTCCCCCCACCGCCATCGACACATGGCTGCCGGGCATATAGTCCACCTCGCCGAAAACATCCTCCGCGCCGACCAGGGCTTTTAAGTCGCCCAATTCGTTGTGGCCCTGCGTGTAGTTCAGGCCGCTGCTGATCATGATATCGCCGTGCTGCCAGGCGGAACGCAGGGCGTCGGCCTCCGCCGACAGGCGCGCCGGAGGCAGGAGCAATTCAGCGGCTACCCGCGCTCCTGAACGCTCGGCATACGCCCGCAGCATGGGCAGGTTGCTGTCGCGCACCTGCGCTTCCGACGGGGCCTGCTCACAGGCCACCAGGTTTTCCGCCAGACTGAGCAGAGCCACCCGCGGGCGGCGCACTACCGGCAGCCGGGTGATGCCAAAAGCAGCCAGCAAAGCCACGGCTCCGCCGTCCAGCACCTGCCCCGCCGGCAGGATGATTTCGCCCTGCCGGTAATCCTCGCCCGCGCTCTTTATATTGTTGCCGGGTTTGGCCTGCTCGGTGATAACCAGCTGGCCACCGTCCATGCGGGTACGCTCATGGGGCACCACCGCCACCGT
>JAUNBV010000188.1:1063-2238 GCA_030526885.1 Syntrophomonadaceae bacterium | reverse complement strand
CGCTGGACATTACAAACGGGGCTGTACTTCTGACGCTTTCCGACTTGCCCGCACCGGCCATGGACGGCTATACCTTCGCGGGCTGGTATCTGGATACGGCGCTGGCGCAGCCATTCCTGCTTCCTGCCGGAAACGGATACGACCAACAGTTCATTGATGGAAGTATCACGCTGTATCCGCGGTTTGACTTTATTCCGACGCCTGTTGTGACACCGAAGCCCACGGCAACACCGCGACCAACGCCGAAACCGACGCCTGCGCCAACGTCAACACCCACGCCGACGCCGGAACCTACGCCGACATTGGAGCCTGCGGCAACGCCGGAACAAACGGCAACGCCGGTGGTACAGGCTCCCACGGTGACACAGAGCCCCGCAATAGAACCGCAGGACATGGAAGCCACAATACAGCAGGCAAACCTGAAGCTGAAAAACCCAGCTCGGGAACTCAATACAAGGGAGGCGGAACAGAATATGCCGGTCATGGCTTTTGGCATAGGTCTGCTGCTTTTGATGAGCGCAGCGGTGGCGGCATTGGGGGTCAGCATTTGCTCGGACTTGCAGGTGCTGGGCTGGTACAACGCCAAGAAGCAGGCAAGGAGGCAAATGGTATGAGCTGGATAAGTATTGCAGCTATCGTGCTGGGCGCTTTGCTCGTTTTGGGCTTTATTCTCAAAATCCGCCTGCGGCGCAAGCTGGAGGATATAGACGGCTTCCACGGCATCCACAAGCGCAGCGAGGGCAACGTCATCGGCTGTGCCGGAGACGATGCAACCCACTATACAAGAGAAAGCAATACGGCGGCAACGCCAAGAAATCTATATGGAAATCAGAAAGGAAATAACGGAGATGAGGACTAAAACGAACAAAGCTGGAAAACTGCTGGCGCTCTTGCTTTCGCTCATCATGCTGGCGGGGCTTCTTCCCGTTAGCGCCTTTGCGGCTGCGGGCGATAGCGAGATTACCGCCATTGACGTAACGGCGTTCCCAACCGCCCTTACTGTACCAAACGGCACGGCGCTGGGTGAGATTACCGACCTGCCTACTGCGTTGAGCGTCACGCTCACAACGCCTGCGGAAACGGAGGGCGGCGAACCCACCGTCAGCACGGAAAGCCTGCCTATTACATGGACGTGCGCCGACTATGACGGCGATACGGCAGGCGAATATACCCTG
>JAUNBV010000188.1:0-1042 GCA_030526885.1 Syntrophomonadaceae bacterium | reverse complement strand
CGGCTGCGTTTAAGAACAGCGGCTACAGCTACGCTGACATGCCCACCATAACCGTGGCGGTGCAGGAGGCGCAGGGCGAAACCGGCGAGGGCAATTCCACCCTTTCCGCCGAAGCGCAAGCCTTTGTGGACGCGGTAGGCGCGCTCTCCGGCAAGGGAGCGGAGGACGTGCTGGCGGCTCTGGCCTTGTATGACGGCCTTTCCGATGCGGACGCTGCGGAGCCGGAGGTGGACGAGGCCTATACCGAGGCGATAACATTATATACCCAGCTTACTTCAACCGGCTTGAACGGGGATAACGACCTGCCCGCCACGCGGCAGAACAGCGCGGGCTACGGCATACTGACCACCGGCACGGGCGCCTCCAGCGTGGTGGACGATAACGGCGCGCAGCCGCTTGCCACGAACACCGACCTTAGCTTTTCCCTCACCTCCGGCAGCACCTATGTGCTGAACGTTGTGGCTAAGTTCCCCGAGGGCGTAACGGGCAAGAGCGTTAAGGTGACGCTGCCCTTTGGCCTTGTATGGAGCGATTCCGGCGCAAATAACGCCAACGTGACAAATCTGCTCTCCGCCGCCGGCGTCGTATCTGGCGACGCATTTACAGGCTACGGACTGAACACGGCCATGAGCCGTACCTATAACTTCATAGACAGCACGGACACCGTGACAATACCCATAACCCTGGTGCGCAACCAATACGTTACCGACCAAACGCTGCCCACGAAAATAACCGCCGCGGCAAGCTGGAACGATGGCACAGCCCAGACCGATACGGTGGAGAGCGGCGATGTGACGCTGACGGGCATAAATATTGCCGCCGCCTTTTATGTGAATAGAAGTGACGACTCATATGGCTCATTTATTACGGGGAATACCCAGTTTTACTTTGCAGTTATACCGGCTAACAAGCTGCAAGGCAACACAACCGGCGCTTCCTACCGTGCGTATACAGATGATTACAGCTGCGATATTACCGTAACCTATCCCTCCGCGCCCAAGGACGACAATGGCGACCTGCTTTCTTGGCTTTCGGCAGGCAC
>JAUNBV010000044.1:10778-12987 GCA_030526885.1 Syntrophomonadaceae bacterium | reverse complement strand
TAATCAGGATGCCGGCAAAGGTATCGGTGACCAGCAGTTCGTCATTTACCGGCAGTATGCTGCGCGGGGCCACGGGATAAGTGGCGTCCGCGTCATTCTGTTTCAACACCGTGCTCACCCGCTGGCCGCTGATCTTGCGGATGGCGCCGTTATCCGTGTCCGCCACATAGATGTCGCCGTTGGCGGCCACCGCCAGGCCCTGGGGGCTGCTGAAGCGGGCTATGGAAGCCCCGCCGTCCGCGTAGCCGCCCGCGCAGCCCGCGCCGTCGTCGTAGGGCGTCGCCGCCATGCCCGCCACCGTGGTCACGCGGCCGTTTTGAATCTTGCATATCCGGTGGTTGCCGGAGTCGGCCACATAGAGCGCCCCGCCACGGTAGTACAAGCCGGTGGGCTCGCAAAACCGCGCCGCGCTCAGAGAGCCGTCCGCGCGGCCGGAGATGGGGCTGCCCGCATAAGTGCTCACCTGTCCCTGGCTGCTGATATGCCGTATCACATGGTTATTGGTATCGGCCACATACAGGCCGCCCGCAGCGTCCGCGGCTATGCCGGTGGGGTTGTTGAACTGGGCTTTGATGCCGTGGGCGTCCTTGTAACCGGCTTCGCCGGAGCCGACGGCGGTGAATACCCCTTCCTCCGCTATGTAGCGAACGGCGTGGGCCTTGGCGTCGGTCACCGCCATGCCCTCCAGATACGGGGCCAGTCCCCAGGGGGACAGGAAGGATGAGTTTTCCAGGCTGCCGTCCCGGTAGACGCCGGTGGGTTCGCCATAGATGTCCTTTACGCCTATCTTTCCCGCATACAGAACCGCTTCGCCGCCCGGCTCCATCCTCCATATCACTTTATTGAACTGGTCGCTGACCAGGATGCTGCCGTCGTCCAGCTCCACGATGCCGGAAGGCGAGCCCAAAGCCATCACCCCCCGCGCCTCCGCTGCGGCTGCCGCGCCGCACAGTCCCAGCAGCATGATGGCCGCCAGCATCATAATGAATAACTTTCTTCGCATAGGGATTCTCCTTTCGATTTATATAACTCGCGTCTCCCGCCGCCGCGCCGCGGTTATGGTTTTGGTGCGGGGGCTAGGGTTTGGTCACGTAGTAGTAAGTGCCATTGTCATCATCACCCGAGCCCGATGGCACCGTCGTTAGACCGGTGAGGTGGGTACAAGGCTCATTGGCACTACTTTCACTGCCTTCATGATAGCAAAAGCCTACGCCATCGGCGCCATCCTCACGATGGGTGATAAGCGTACCCGCATTGAAGTTAAAGGTTCCGCCGTCAAAATATACTCCGCACCATAAGCCTTCTACCCGGCCGCCGGACATGGTAAACGTGGCGTTCTCACCATAGTTGCACACGCCGTATTCGAGCCCGTCCGGTATCTCGGCGGTGGCGGTAATGGTGCCGCCGTCCATGTTAAACGCGCCGTAGTTCCACACGCCGTATGCGCCCGCGCTCCCGCCGGTGGCGGTAATGGCGCCGCCGGTCATGGTAAACACGGCGCTCTTACCGTAGTTATACACGCCGTACACATCGGCTTCCTCGCCCGTGGCCGTAATCGTCCCGCCGTCCATGTTCAGCTTGCCTCGATTGTTTATGGCCGCCGATAATTCGCTCTCGTGAATGTTCGCGCCAGCGGTTATGGTCAGGGTGCCGGATGAACTGTTGGTAATCCTAGCGACAGGCACTATGAGCGGCTTATCTTCTGCCTCTGCTTCTTCGTTCTCTTCGCCAGGTTCTTCACCGGGTTCTTCTCCCTCGGCAGGCTGCTCTGCGGCATTCTCCGCCCTGAGAGTCATGCCGGCGATATCGGCGGTTGCGCTGGCCATAAGCCTCAGCGAGTAACCGGAACCGGAACCGCCCTCGGGCAAATCTCTGGATATAGTGCCGCTGATGGTCATTTCCCCGTTATTGACGATGGAACCGCTGCCGTATATTGTAGCACCGGATTTGTGATTGAAGCTGTTGGGTGAATTGTTCACGATGGTGCCATCGTTCTCTATAGCGCCGGAATTGTTTAACGTGCCCTTGATGGTCAGGGACTGGGCTTCATCAATAGTCATCCTGCCGGTGTTTTGCAGGGTGGCTCCTGCCGGTATTTCAACGGACTCATCAAGGGTGGCGATTCCGCCTTGGCCGATGACCACGTCGTCATAATCAATGAGCGCAGCCTGTAACTGCTCGGCGTTGATGTCGGTGCCGGTCAGGGTGG
>JAUNBV010000044.1:5141-10768 GCA_030526885.1 Syntrophomonadaceae bacterium | reverse complement strand
CCCGCTGCTGCCGCCCCCGCCGCCGGTGGCAGGTTCTTCCGTAAACAGGGGGTCGGTCTCCTCCTCCTCGGTGGCGGCGATGATGTCTTGTTCGATCTGCTCCTGCCGTTCCGTATCGGCCTGCTGGTCGGCGGCCAGTCTTGCCTCGGCTTCGCCGATGATGACGGGCACCGATAGCTCAGTCTGCTCAGTAATCTGCTGCTGCAGGGCTTCGTCTTTAGCCACTTCCACCGCGGCAAAGCCCGCCACTTCGTGTTCGGTCAAATCGGTCACGGTGACTTCGGTGCTTTCGGTGCCGTCTTCATTTTTCGTCACGTTGACGGTGGCTTTTTGCCCGGCGGTTATGGTGACGGTGCGCTGCGTTCCGCTGCGATCGGTGTAGTTTACGGTCACGCTGCCGGTCAAGAGGTAGATTTCGGCGGTGGTTTCGTCGATGACGCTCACCACGCCGCTGGTGCCGCGCACGCCGGTGACCATGGTGGAGGTGCGGATATTAAGGGTTTCGTCGTGTTTGAGGGGGGCGGTGACGTTGAAGAAAATCTCGCCGGCGGCGAGGTTGAGTTCCAGTTTTTTGCCGGACTGCCGCACTTCGGCTTTGCTGTTGGCGTCCAGCTTGGCGGCTTTGGCGTCGTCCAGGCTCAGGTAGGCGTAGCTGGCCATGCCGGTGGTGACCTGGTGGCCGCTGTAGAGCTTCATCCCCTGCAGGATGCCGACGTCGGCGCCGTTCGCGCTGCTCACGCTCACAGTCTCGCCTTCGGTCTTCTCCAGCCGCAGGGTGACGGCGGCATTATCCTTGGCGGCGTAGGCCGCGCCGTATAAGGCCAGCACGAAAACGGCCAGCAACAGGGCGATGAACGTTTTTTTCATGTTCCATTTCCCTCCTTATGCCTAAAGGCCTATGCTCTAACGCGACCAACCATGCGGTGGCAATAATGTCTTCTAACCTGACAAAATTCGCTACAAATGTTTACTATTCCTGCCGGCGGAGTAATAATATTCAGTTTTTTGATGCTAACCGCCGCGGGCGTTAGCCCGCGAGTTATCCACAGGCGGACGTTCAACGAATTTCCAGACGTCTGGAAATTTAGTTTGAAAAGCGGACAGCGGCTAGCAAATAGCGGATAGCTCTTATCCCAACCACTAATCGCTATCCCCCAAAGCTAGCCGCCAAACGCTAACAGCTGCGGGCGCTTTCGCGCCCGCTACCCGCTGCGGGCGCTTTGCGCCCGCCGGCGCCGGGGCCATAATCCTTCTCGTGCTTTTTCTTTTGCGGTATGATTATTTGCGCGGAATAACAGTAGTTATCGTGGCTGAAGTCAAACGTGCCGCCGGCTCGTTTGACGATTTCATCTACCAAGCGCAAATCCAGGCCGGAATCGGAATAATCGCAACGCTTGTCGGTAGTCATATTGAGAACGGAGAGTTCCAGGCACTCCCCGGTGTGCATGGTGAGCATCACAGAACGGTAGCCTTCGGCAATCTCCTCGCCGACGGAGCGGATGGCTTTATCCAAAACCGTGTTTAAGATAATATACAGGTCGGATTCTTCTATGGGCAACCGCTCCAAATCAAACCCGTCCATATCGTATTGCATGACAATGCTGTCGCTGTTTGCCTTGCCTTCGGCGCTTAAAAGGGCCATGTCCACGAGCTGGCAGCCGGTTCTTTTGATGGAGTGCAACTGCAAGTTGATGAGCGCGATCTGCTCCATGTATTTATCAAATTGCTTAACGTTTCCGTTCTTCATTAACCCCCATAACACTTGCAGCGCTTCGTTTACGTTAGCAATATACTGTGTAATAAGCGCATTGCTCACTTCATATTGATTATGCGAATAGTCGATGAGCTGCTGTTTCTGCATTCTGATTTGCTTTTCGAGCTGTTGGTTAAGATATTTTTTGTACTCCCTGCTTTGAATCGCCATCATAACAATAATCCAGGCGTTGATAATTATAAAGGCAAAAGTAATCAACGTAAGGATGGGATGCGTGGTATCATCATCCAATAATAACTCCGAAAAAGCGCTGAATATCAGCAACAGCAAGGCGGATGTAATCGCCAGCGTCACATCAAACAGCCATCGATTGTTGTGCTTGGGCACTTCGAGCTTGACCCTGGTCAAGAGAACCAATACCACAATTTCGATGGATTTGGCGATGGCGATGGCATACAAGCGGTAATTATTGTAGGCGGCGAAATCCCGGAAATCGACGCCCTCATTGAATTGCATCACCGCATAGACGGCGCCCAGTTCGATGCAAAATACCAGCGTGGTCAAAGCGATGGGCCAGAATACTTTCATGATGTTGTGGCCTTGCAAAAAGGCAAAACTGAAAACTATAATAAAAATCAGCGCCAGTACCATCACTGTAGCGCTGTAAAATGTTAGCTGATTAAAGATAATGGTGGAAATGGCTAGAACGAAACCAAACAGTAGCATGTGCTTCGTTTGGGCCGTTTCTTTCCTGCGCAGCTGAAAGGTTAAAATCAGCAGATAGAATGCGCTGTCGAAAAAATTCAAGCATACTTCCAAGATAGTCATAAACCACGCCATACATTCTATAAATTACAACATACTTGTATGTATCCAATATACCAACAATGCCATGCAAAACATGTCGCATTTGCTGGCTGTGATGTCGAATTAGCGTTTATTGCAAAAAAAATTTCCATGCGTTATATTTCTGGGCCTCAATAAGCGCGCAGTTCGTCCTCGGAGCGGGGCGATAACCGCTTAAACCCTCTCCCCGGCCAGTATTCTGTCATACTCCTCCGCCGGCACCGGGCCCGAGAAAAAGAAGCCCTGAACCATATCGCAACCGTTTTCGCGCAGGAACTCAAGTTGCTCGCGGGTCTCCACGCCCTCGGCCACGGTGGATAGCCGTAATTCCCGTGCCAGCGAGAGCACGGAGGATATCACCGTCTTGCCGCGCTGGCTGGTGGTAGTGACATCCAAAAAGCCCCGGTCCAGCTTGACGATATCAAATTTTATGTCTTTGAGCATATTGAGCGAGGAAAACCCGCTGCCAAAGTCATCGATGGACACCAGGAGCCCGGCGTTATGCAATGCCTCGATGACCGACACCAGCCGCTGCCCATTCTCAAAAAACGTCGTCTCGGTAAACTCCACTTC
This sequence comes from Syntrophomonadaceae bacterium, assembly GCA_030526885.1. Taxonomy (GTDB): domain Bacteria; phylum Bacillota; class Syntrophomonadia; order Syntrophomonadales; family Syntrophomonadaceae; genus JAUNBV01. The sequence continues at coordinate 7,635 of JAUNBV010000044.1, read as the reverse complement.
AATGCAGGACGGGGCGATGTCATACCGCTCCAGGGTGGAAGTCAACTGATGGACGAACCCGTCGTCGTACAGATGATTGCGCGAAAAATTTACCGATACCGGCACGGCACGCAGTCCGGCGTCTATCTGCTCACGCAGCTTTTTGCATACCACTTCCAATATGTACATATCCAGCTTGTCGATGAGGCCGTTCTTCTCAAACAGCTTTATAAAGCGGTCCGGCGGCGTGATATCGCCCTTGGGGTGCTTCCAGCGCGCCAACGCCTCGGCGCCCGCGATCTTTTCGCTTTGAATGTCGTACTTGGGCTGGTAATAAGCTACAAATTCCCCGTTATTGAGCGCGGTCTCCATGTAGGCCACCAGTTCCGAATCCTCGATTTGCTGCCGGTGGAGTTCCTCGTCATAGATGCCGATAATATTTCCGTAGCTGCCCTTGACCGTGCGCTTGGCCGACAGCGCGCGGTCGCACATTATGGAGACATCCTCGGTCAGGTCGGCGATTTCATAAATCCCATAGTTGAGCAGGATGCTGAGGTTGCCGGTGGCGCTCCTAAACGCCGCGTTGCCCGCCAACGCCCGCTCCCGGAGCTGATCGGTGCTTTGGGCTGTGGCTATGCATACGAAATGGTCGGCGTAAACGCGGGCGCACAGCTCACCGGGATAGATACAGGCATTGCGCGTCACTTCCGCGATGGCTCTCAGGATAGCATTGCCGCGCGTAAAGCCTTTGGCGGCGTTAAAGTGTTCAAAGCAGTCGATGTCAAAATCCACGATGAACCACTTCTGATCCGGGAACATTTCCAACGTTTCCCGCGCTAACGAGGCAAAACCCCTCTCATTGAGCAGGCCGGTCAGCTCGTCGGTAATCAATCGCTTATTCGCGCGCTCGATAGCCTCTTTGGCCTCCCGCGTCTTTCTCATATAGCGGCTGACAAACATAGTGGCTACCAGCAGCGACCCGATAAACACGGCAAAAATGATGATGACTGTAACCGTGGGGATACGATTGAGCAGGGCGATAAGGCTATTGCCCGCCTCCAGCGTGTTCTTCACGATTATGCTGTTGCGCTCGCCGTTGTCGATAGCCAAGATGGCTTTATCGAGGATGGAGCACAGCAGCTTGTCATCCCCCCGCACCGCCATGCAGATAGAGCTGGACTCGCCCTGCAGCGGCGTATACATATATGAGCCGTATTTGGTCTGGCTGTGATAAAAGCCGGAAGCGAAGGAATTGACGATAATCTCGTCCACCTCCCCGCGGTCCAGCGCCTTGAAACACTCCTCGGAGGATTGGAAATAGACATACTCCACGTTGTCGCCATGGATGACATCATAGCCGGAGTAACGGCTCACCGTCCCGATGCGCCGTTCCCCCTCCGCAACTCCCGGTCCTCCCACCAGCATGAGTTCAAGCACCAGATAGTGGCGGGTGAAATAAGCCGAAAGCTCATGCACATTGCCGCCTGACACCATGCCGCACTTCACGTCGCTGTGCCCGCTTTGGACCGCATCCAGCGCGGCGGCGTTGCTCGGCGCCCATTTATAGCTGAATTCAAGCCCGGACTTTGCGGAGATGAGCTCCGCCATGTCCGCCAGCACGCCCGCCGGTTCCCCCTCCTCGCCCTTAAACATCAGAGGCGACCATTCCTCGCAGCACAAAACCTCTACCGGCCCCCGGGAAGCAATATATTGCCGCTCCAACTCCGTGAACTCTATTTCCGGGGCCGCGGCATACGCAGCGCCCGCCGTCAACGCCACCAGCCCCGTAAAAAGCGTGCATACCAGCAGCAGGGCAAGCATTGCGGTTATGCGGCAGTCCTTCATTGTCACATGTCCTTTCCACAAGAGAGTTATTGTTCAGGGGGTATGGTTTTAGGGGGGTTAGGGTTTTGTTTTGCCGCCCTATTTCCTGCGGCGGGAGACGGCCAGGATACCTCCTGCGGCGAGGAGCAGCAGCGGCGCCAGCCAGCACCAGGGGGCGCCGTCTGCGGTTATGTTTTTTTTACGGCCACGCGCTTGCTTTGCACTGTGGTCTTTCCTTTCATCTACTGTTATAGCTTTAGCACATTATTATCGTAAAAAGGGTTGAGCGGGAAAGCTTTTCGGCTTTTCCCGCTCGTACAGGTGCAACTGGCTGGCATATCGGCTCGTTTGCAGCGCCGATTTAGCCCCTATAGTTTTGCGCCACTGTCTTTAAACAGCTTTGCCGAAATCTCTGATTTATCCGCACCGTGACCAGTGCATTTATGTTGCCAATTATAATGGATAATTTTCTGTTTCGCAAGGTTTTTTTGCTAATATTTGCGGTTTTTTGTATAAAAAACTGTCTTTCCCCGGCATTTATGTTTCCATTTGCGGCTTGCGGCATGGCATTTTTTGTGCTAAACTGGACGCGGAGGTGGATATTATGGAGTTTCGTGAAATGCTTACCGCGCTCATGACGCTGACGGGGACAAAAAATACTGAAATAGCGGACGCTCTCGGCGTGGGCAGG
>JAUNBV010000044.1:0-5131 GCA_030526885.1 Syntrophomonadaceae bacterium | reverse complement strand
ATCAGCCAGTTGAGGACCGGGCACCGGAAGCTGCCGTCCAATCCCCGCGCCGTCCACGATATAGCGGCCTTTTTCGCGGGGCGCTGCAAGGACGATTACCTCCGGAGCGCGCTGCGGCAATTCACGGAGGACCCGAGGCTGAATCTCTATGTGGATGAGGCGGTGCTGACAGACATCATTTTCGACTGGTTCACCGGAGCGGACAAAAAGGAGGACAGCCCCGCCAGCCGTTTTGTCAGCAGTTTCGAGCTATTCTCCCCGGATAGCTTTCCGGGCAATAAAACGTTCTCCCAGGGCAGTATACCCGAACCGAACGGGGTATTCGCCTATTACAGTAACGAAGGCAAAAGGCAAGCGCTGCGGGATATGATTACGTATATCAATTCTTTGCATGAGCCCTGTAATGTGCTGCTGTTCACGGATGAAGCCTATGACTGGTTGATTGAGGATCAGGCCTTTTCCCAATGGCTCAACGCCGCGCTCGGCCAGTTGGCGGCAGCGGGCGTTACCTGCGAGCGCATACAGCCGCCTTTCAACGATATTGAGTTTACTTTCTCCGCTATTGAGCGTTGGCTTCCTATATATATGGCCGGAGCCATCGAACAGTACTACTATCCCTGGGCCCGCGACCAGCTGCATCGCCGCACCATTTTTGTGGTTCCGGGGCATATCGCCATGTATTCCAATTCTTTCTACGGCGAACATGAGGCGCCGCTCACGGCGTTGACGCGAAATGCCGACATCGTAAATGTCTGCGGCAATGAGTTCGCCGGTATAAAGCAACGCTGCCGTCCGGCCATAAGTACCTTTCTCGCGGACTCGGATCGCATTTTTACCGAGGCGGAGGCTATCGCCGCCATCAAGGACGTCGGCGTCTACAAGACCAATAGCCTGTCGGTCAACACCCTGCCGCACGAAATCAATGAGCGCATCCGCAGATACGGCACTGCCTTTACGTTCAGGATGTGCGAATCGTTTGAACGGCGCGGACGGGCGCGGGCCCAAGTGCTGCGCGAGCATATAATCACCGATATCATGTGCCTGCCGAAGCTGGCGGACGTTTTGGCGGGCAGAGTGCCGGTGCCGGGTACCCAGGCCATACCCCAGGGCGCTTTGTACTATACGCCGCAGGAGTATAAGGCGCACTTGGAGCGCATCCTGTGGCACTTGGATATGTACCCCAATTATCAGGCCGTCCTGACCGACGCCCCCCACAACGATAACATAATCATGTATGCCAAAGGCAACAGCCACGCGATGCTGGTCAAGCGCTCCTCCCCGTTCGCCGTGTTTAGCGTTGCCGAGCCCACCATGGCGACCGCCTTCTGCAATTATCTGCGGCGCATCGCCGATGAAAAATTGACCGTCGGCGCAAGAAGCGCAACCATACATCGGCTGCGCGAAGAACTCAAGCTCCTCACCGCCGCGATGTAATGGCGGCATCCCCGCCGGGAGGTTAAAAAAAACGGAGGCAAGGGATCTTTCTTGTATCCCCTGTCTCCCAGTATTCTGCAATGGAATCATTATGAGTTTTTGTCATTTCATGACGTTTCACGCCATGGGAAACGAGGCGGCGGGCGGATAAACCGAACCGCCGCCTTTGCCGCTTGCGCCGCCGGTGTCTGGCAGCGGCGTCATATTGCTTACTCCGCTACATTCTCACAGAACCGCTGGAGGATGGCGGCGACCTGTGCGCGAGTCGCGCTGCCCTGAGGCATCAGGTTTTCACCGTCGCCTTGGATAAGGCCGGCGCCGCAGGCCCACTGCATGGCGGGGATAGAGTATTGGCTGATAGCGAAGGCGTCGTCGTAGCTGAGGATATTGGTGTCCTCGCCCACGGAAACGTCGTAGCCCTTGTACTTGGCATAGCGCCAGAGGATGGCCGCCAGTTGTTCGCGGGTGATGTCGTCATCGGGGCCGAACGCTGCAGCGTCATAGCCCTCTACGATTTTCACGCCGGCAGCCCAGCGAATCGCCTCGGTGTACCATTCCCCTGCGGGTACATCTTCAAAGATCATTGCATAGTCGGACTCAGGCTCATTTTCCATGCGCCAGAGGATGGCGATGCTCATGGCGCGGGAGGTGGATGCGGCGGGGGAAAACATATCATCCGCAGTACCGTTCATCAAGCCCGCTTCGTATGCCCCCATCACATCGTCATAGTACCAACTGCCTGCCGCCACGTCCTTAAAGGGATTCTTGCTGGTTTCAATCGCTTTATAAGTAACAGAAATTGTAACGCTGGCGGCGGGCTGCGTGAAGGCATAGGTGCCGTCGGCGTTCATGGTCACGGGGACATCCTCGCCGTTTTTGTCGGTGACGGTAATCTTGTCCACCTCATAGCCCGCATCGGGCTTGGGGGTCAGGGTCACGCTGTCGCCCGCCTGGGGATTCGCGGGCGCGGTGGTGACGGAGCCGTTCCCCGGCTGAGGGACGGTAGGCGCGTAGGCGGGCGCGCCGCCGCCGCCGGCGGAAACTCCGGAGCCGCCGGAACCTCCGCTGGGTATGGTGTAGCCGATGGCGTAGGTGGAGAACTCTTTGGCGTACACCACCACGAAGCCGTCGCCCACGAAGAATGTGCCGTTTGTATAGGGAGCTGTGGGTCTTGCGTTCAGCCTGTCAAGCACTGTCGCCGCGCCGTTATGCTCGCGGTAGACCGTGATGCCGGTGCGCCCGCTGGTCGGGAAGGGGATGATGAGTTCCAGGACATTAGCGGTTTCGGTGATCGTCGTCGCGTTGCCCGCTACTGTCTTTTCGACGGTGATTTCCAGCGCGGTCAGCGTCTTGCCGGGGGCCACGGCCTCAATCTTATCGCCCGCGTCCGGTTTGCTCTCGATGGTCAGCGTGACCACTACCGTGCTGCCTGATGCTACTACTGCCGCGACATCCTCCGCTTCCTCGTCCAGACCGCCCGCCACCACATCGGGCGCGCCGGGTTCGACCTCGACGATGGAGCTGACGTAATCGGCGGGGATTGCTATGCTGAGGCCACTCACGTCGCCGTCCGCAATCGTAACCAGCGTGGTGACGGTCTTGCCGTCCGCCGTGACCACGAGGTTGTAGTCGCCCACGGGGACGTTTTCAAAGTTGAACGCGCCGTCGTCACTACTGGTCGTGAGCGACTTGATGACCGCGTCGCCCTTCTTCAGCTCGACGGTGGCGCTCGTGGCATTGTTAATCGTTCCACCGACGCTGCGCGGCGGCTGGGCCGTCCACTTGGCGTAGAGCGTCACATCGGCGGTCACCCGGTCGGTCCCGAAATTCCACAGCGTGGTAAAGGAGCCGTCCTTGTACCACCCGACGAAATTGTAGCCGCTGCGGGTGGTGGTGGTGGTGCTCTCAGTGAGGCGCTTGTTGACGAGTATCGTCTGCGGCGCGACCGCGCTGCCGCCGTTGGTGTAATAGGTGACGGTGAAGGTCTGGTCGCTGACGGTGAAGGAGGCCGGCGCGCCGGCGGGGACGTTGCCGTCCGCCTTTTTGCGGATATAGTAGGTCGTGCCGGGGGTAAGTGCGTCGCCAGAGTCTAATGCCTGTGTGGAGTCGCTGAAGGTCGGGTCGGTGCTAACCTCATAGACATCCGGGTCGAAGGTGATGTTATCATCGTCCAGGTTGATGGAATAAGCCGTCGTCGCGGGAGCTGCGGGCAGGGTGTATTGGTTTTCAATCTTGCCCGCGTTGGAGGGCATGGCAGTATCCGTGCCCGGTGTGCGGTAATAGATATCGTAGGCGGTTCCGGGTTCGAGGTTGTCGAAGGTAAGAGTGGTTTCGCCCTCCGCGGGCTGCTTGGCCTTTGCCCAGTCCGCATCGGTGGGTGTTTCGCCGTGAGGAACGATGACGTACTCCTGCTCGTCCTGGGTGTTGATGGTGATGCCGTCCGAGGTGGGCGCATTCTCCGAGCCTGCCGCGGGGACGGAGGGGATATTACTATCGCCGGTGGGGGCTGTTGCCGGGGCCGCCTTGGTGCTGAACGGGCCGCCGGCGCTGCTGGCGGAGGCCGGGGCGTCGCCCGTGGCGCTCTGACGGGTGTGGACATAGTATTCAGTCCCGCCGGTCAAATTTTTAAAGGTCTTGGTTCCGGCTACATTGCCGGTTTCCTTGTAAAACAGGGGCCCCGTCACCCATGCTGTGTTGGCCGGCGTGGTGGTGCTTTCGGTGAGCAGATACTCACAGCCCGGCTGGGTCTGGATGGTGATGGACGTGTCCGTCACCACATCGCGGGCGGGCGCGGCGGGCGCGTCCGGGGTCGGGGGACGCTCCGGCACGGTGAAGCTGGTGGGCGCGCTGGCGGGAACGTTGCCGCTTTGGCTTTCCACCTTGCGTATCTCGTAGCTTGCGCCGGGGTCAAGCGTCAGCGTGGCCGGGCCGGTCGTCCAGACGCTCTCCGGGGCAGTTACCTTTCTGCCCTCGTATTTTGCCGGAATGGCAATCGTCTCTGCGCCGAAATCAGGCGTATAGCCCTCGTTTGCCGCCGGGGGCGCGGCCAGCGTCCAGACCACCTTGCTTGTGGTATTGGAGGACATGGTAGCGCCCGTTTCCGCCATACGCATTTCAACGGTGTACTTCGTGGCGTCCTTCAGCTCAGTAAAGGTATGGCTCACGTTCTTGGCGAGGTCAGTCCACTCGTCCACGACCGCCGCGCCGTCCTCCACCAGCCGGTATTCATAGCCGTTGTCGACCGGCGCTTTAATGGTGATGGTATTGACGCCAAAGTCCGTCACATTCGGCTTCAAAGAGATGGACGGCTTCAACTTGGTGGTGTCCGGGGTTTCCGGGCTGTTGACGGAGGCGAAGGCTTCGGAGCCGGGAGCGGCAACATGCTTGACGCGGGTGACGATGGTATATGGCGTACCCCCGGTCAGTCCGGTAAAGGTCGCGCTGCCGTCCGTGCCGGTTTTCCAGCTTGTATAGTTGTTTTCAGACGCCTTTTTGATGGCGTACTCCTGCCCGTCGATTGCCGTGACGGTAATGGTAGTGTCCGTCTTGTTCGTTACTTCCGGCGCGTCTGCGGGCGGGTCGGGGCGGGTGATGGAGAAGGTGATGTACTCGCTGGGGGGCACTTCACCGGCTTGTTTCACGCGGAAGTAATAGGTGATCTTATCCGCCACCGCAGTCTGGGAGGTGTTGGCGGTGA
>JAUNBV010000043.1 GCA_030526885.1 Syntrophomonadaceae bacterium | reverse complement strand
TTTAATCAGTGCTTACTTTTTATATCCTACTCCTATGTTAGGCCATATATCGGCTCTATGGAAGTTGCTGGGAGCATGTATTTGGTATGTTTTTAGCATGTGTTTTGGGGGGGTTGCGGCGCGGAGCGCCCGCAGGGGTCAGGGATCAGGGAGCGCGAAAGCGCCCGCTCCCCTGGGCCGTGTCCGCAATTTTTCCAGACGTCTGGAAATTCGTTGAACGTCCACCTGTGGATAACTTGCGGGCGCTTCGCGCTCCCGCCTTTTTTCCACAAAATGCAACAAACGCCTTGACAAGCTCGTGGCGGCGGGTGTATTTAATAGGTAGGATTTGTTGGAAAATCGGGAACCGGCAAGGGGAGGTAACGCTCATGAAACGGTTGCTGCGAAAACCAAGCCCCGGCTTTACGCTGATAGAGCTGGTGGTGGTCATTGCCGTGCTGGCCGTGCTCACCGCCATCCTGGCCCCCCAGTTTGTCCGCTATGTGGAAAAAGCCCGCGCCCAGGTGTGCGATACCAACCTGCACCAACTGGCGAATGCTTACAGCCTGCACCTGATACTTAACACGCCGGCCAACCATGAGAATGCGCTCAATGAGCTGATGGCCGAGGTGGGGCTGGAGGGGGTTTCCCCCGGAGCGGCGGTCAGGAGCCGGGATGGCGAAGGCCCGGTGGTGCCCCAGGCATCGCAGACGATATTTACCATCGAGCATCTCTGCCCTTCCCGCAGCAAGTGCTACATCACCATCGACACCATCAATAACACGGTGGTCAAAACCCGATGCGGCAAGCACGGCGAAACCGTGGCGTTGTCCGATATGAGTGTTGGTTCTCAGGCGTTGGCGGACGCAATAAAATCAGCCATAGAATATCAGGGGCTTACTTTCCGCGAAAAGACTATCGAGAATATCGACTGCCTGGCGACGGGCGAGAATGTCTCCCGCATAAATGCTATCAATGCCGCGCTCAATGCCGCCGGTTTGAAAACCGGCCCCGACGCGATGTGGAGGATTGTCTACAACAACTCGGAAGGTGATAATAACGGGAAGTTCTGCGTTATCTGGGTGCAACTGAATGACGAGCAAAAGACGCGGGTAGAGGCCAAAGAGACAGTTAACATTGAAAAAAACTCTACCGCTTATCGGCTCTTTTTTAACCAGGACGGAGAGCTTACGTACGAAACGGAAGGATTTGGCGCCACAATAAAGTATGGCGGGGATGATTATCCTTATATGCGCATCGAGGATACTGTTCCTGCGAACTCCGAAAACTGGAAACTAGAAAAACAGCCCTAAAGGGCTTGTATCGCTGGGCCGCGTCCGCAATTCGCTAACCGTATCGGAACGCCACGCGCCCGCAGGTTATCCACAGGTGGACGCTCAACAAATGTTCAGACGTCTGAACATTTAGTTTGAAAAACGGACAAGCGGGAGCGGGGCGCCCGCGGCAGTTAGTAGTTAGCGGCTAGCTGATAGCAGCGGGAATGGCATTGGCTTTTTGCCGGTTTAGAGTTATCATATAGGGCAGGGGAGGCTTTAAGAGCGGTCGCCTGCCCTATATGCGTTTTTAGAGAGGATGGTTTATTATGGAGATAGTGCTGGAATTGTTTTTTGGGGATAATCCTGAAAATATTTGCTCGGGTACCTGCGATGGCTGCGGCTGCACGGAGGCGGGATGTCAGGGGCATATCCTGGAGGAGCCGGAGGTGATGAGCACCTGGGGCTCCATCCGCACCCATCTGCCGCAGCATTTTCCGGGCGATGAAATCATATTCCGTTATGTGGATATGCGCACGGTGGATGACAGCGAAATCCCGGCCAAGGTGGAGCAGCTCCTGCGCGTGGGCTATCTGTACCCCTATGTGCTGTTAAACGGCAAGCCGCTGCTGGTGGGCAGCATGGATATGACCACGGTGGTCAAAAATATCCAGAAGCTTAAGGCTGCGCGCCGGATGCATTGATTTAAGCTGGGTTTTTAAGGTTATTTTAAGCAAACCCTGCTAGATTATGATTAAAGGGATGATAATCAACCGGTGAAAAGGAGTGGATAAGCGATGAAAAAAAGTACGATGTTTACGGTATTGATCGTTTTGCTGCTCGGGTTCTGGCTGGGCGGCTCGGTGGTGGCGTACAACACCGGCACGCCGCTCATCGAGGGTATCGTGGGCAGCGATAACGCCCGCCCGGCGGCGGCGGTCACCGATGATGAGCCGCAAGCGGCGGCGGAAGGGGCGGCCCTGCCCACGCTGGGGGTTTCCGATATCGTGGAGCAGGCCGGCCCGGCGGTGGTGACGGTAGAGGTGGAAGTGCCGGTATCGTTGTTCAATTACTATTTCAACGACCCTTTCTTTGAACAGTTTTTCGGCCCCAACTCACGCTATCAGCAGCCGCAGGAGCAGCAATATTCCACCGGCAGCGGCACCGGCTTTCTCATTTCCGCGGACGGCTATATCCTGACCAATCAGCATGTGGTCAACGGGGCGGAGAATATCTACGTGATTCTGAACGGTTCCGGGGAGCGGGTGGCGGCCACTCTGGTGGGCCAGGATTATGAATTGGATCTGGCCATCTTGAACATCGAGGGCAGCGGCTATCCCTATCTGGAACTGGGGGATTCCGACGCTTCCCGCGTGGGTGATTTCGTTATCGCCATCGGCAGCCCTTACAGCCTGGACCATACCACCACCTTTGGCGTAATCTCGGCTACCGGGCGGCCCATCACCGTACAGGACCGCAGCTATTCCAACCTGATCCAGACCGACGCCGCCATCAATCCCGGCAATTCCGGCGGCCCTCTGCTCAACATGGCCGGGGAGGTCATCGCCATCAATACCGCGGTCAACTCCAGCGCCCAGGGCATCGGCTTTGCCATCCCCATCAACACCGCCAACGAGGTATTGTCGGAGTTAATTGCCACGGGCGGCATCGAACGCGCCTTTATCGGAGTGCAGATGCGCGATCTGAGCACGCTCACCGACAGCGGCTTTGCCCAGCTGGGTATCAGCAAGGACGCCGCCGGCGCGCTGGTAATCTCGGTGGTGGATGAGGGGCCGGCCCAGGCCGCCGGGATGCAGACCTATGACGTAATTACCAGGGTGAACGGCGCGGCGGTAGCGGACGGCGGCGAGGTACAGGACGCGGTAGCCGCCTGCCGGGTGGGCGACACCATCCCGGTGGAGGTGCTGCGCGGCGGCAAAACGGTGGAATTGAGCATAACCCTTCAATCCCGCCCCTACTGATACAAACGGTTCAAACTCGAAAAATCGGGCGGCTCCGGCCTTGGCTGTCATACCATGGCGGGGCCGCCCGCTATTTATTTAAAAAAGGTGTTTAATTGCGCATAAATGAATGTTAAAATATCTAACAGGGTTTAATCAACGGTGAAGCGATTATTCTTGAGGAGGTCATCCGATGGATTACGCGGGAGCAAGCGAGGCGCTGAGCGCGGAGGCCATAGAGCATTTAAAGAATTCCCCTCCCTGCTTCCATTATTTGAACGGCACCATGGTAGGCACGCAGGGCGACGACACCCTGGTCGTATCCTTTCCGGTCAAAAAGGAATACTGCAATCCGGCCGGCTCGATGCAGGGGGGGTTTGTCACCGCCGCTTTTGATAACGTTTTCGGCCCCTTAAGCCATCTCGTGTTCAAGACCCTCACCACCACGGTTAATATAAACACTAATTATCATCGCCCCATTTTCCCCGGCGACACGCTCACCATCAAGGCGTGGGCGCAGACCCGTGGCCGTACCCTGACCCATATGCTGGGCGAGGCCTATAACAGCGAAGGCAAACTGGTGGCATCCGCGGATTGCCATTACATGACGCTGCCCTCGCGTGAATGACCCCTTAACCCCATGTTTTAGCAAAGGAGCAGGCAATGCGGAAAAAGCTTAATATACTTATATACCTTATATTTATCCTGCTGGTGCTGCTTTGCCTGAATGATTACAGCAAGACCATCAGCTACGACCTCAAGCAGCGCACTTATGATATCCTGCAGGAGGAAGGCTCTCTGCAGGCCAGGATTATCAGGGCCAAACTGGCTGGCCAGTATCATGTCTTGGAAAGCCTGGCCGAGTATCTGAAAGAAGCCGATTATCTACATACCAAATCCATGGACGACATTTCCCTGCTGATGCAATCGGTGGTCGAAACCGGGGATTACCACTTTGTGTACATAACTGATATCGAAGGCCGTGTAACGGCTAGCAATGGCGAGCAAACCAGCGTGGCAGACCGCTCTTACTTCCAGCAGTCGCTAAAAGGGGAACGGGCCATCGAAAGACTGGAGGAGGGCCGCGTCGATTATCTGCCCCATTTTGTCATTTCGGTGCCGGTGTACTCCGGGGATGAAATCGCCGGAGTGTTGTTCGGCGGGTTCAAAGAAGAGGTTTTTTATGAGGTAATGATCCTGGAGGAATATGAGGACACCGGCTATTGCGTTGTCACAGACGGCCAGGGGGAGATTGTGATAAAATCCCCCAATGAACTCTTTTTGAGCTCGGACATCAATGTGCTGGAATTTTTTAGCGCGGCCGAGCTGGATAACCAAATGACGGTGGAAAAGATCTTGGCCGATCTCGTGCAGGGCGAAAGCAGCGGCTTCTTCTATAGCTATAACGGCAACCGCCGCTATACTACCTACATACCCCTGGGAGTCAACGACTGGTATATCTTTAATGTGATGCCCGCCTCGGTGGTGGAGACCCAGGCCGAACGCAGCACCGAACTGATGCTGCTGCTGACCGGCAAGCTGATGCTTTTGACCCTGTTGCTGGTAGGCTATCTCATCGCCCAGCATCGCCGCTATACCCGGCGGTTGGAGGAGGAGAAGGAGAGGCTGCGCCAGAGCGAGGAGACCTACCGCATGGTGGAGGACCTGTCGGACAGCATTCTGTTTGAAGGCGCGGTGTATGAAGACACCATACATTTCAACCAGAGCTTTTACCGCGTGTTTGGGCGCACCCCGTTTATGAGCCGGCTCAGCGACCTCAAGCGCCCCAATCCCTATGTGCATGAGGACGACAATGAAGCCTTTATGAAGCTGGGAATGGATTTGTACTCCAGCGCGCAGGAATCCACGGCGGAGTTTCGCATCGTCAACGTCAACCGCGAATACGTGTGGTGCCGGGTGGAAGTATTGGCCCAGCGCGATATCTTCGGTCATCCCTACCGGGTACTGGGCAAGATCGTCAATATCGACCAGCAAAAGCGCGAGATGCAGCAATTACAGATCATGGCGGAGCGGGACTCGCTCACCGGCCTGTACAACCATGAAGCCATGCGGCTAAAAACGGAAGATTGCATCGCCAACGAAGGGAAGGAAGGCTATCACGCCCTTTTCCTGTTGGATATCGATGAATTCAAGGCCATCAACGATACCATGGGGCATTTTGCCGGCGATGAGGTGCTCATCGGCCTGGCCCATACCATGAAGCGCTACTTCCGGACCACCGATATCGTAGGGCGTCTGGGGGGCGATGAATTTGCGGTCTTCCTGAAGGATATGGTGTCCGAATCCATGGTCCGGGCTAAAGCCAAAGAATTATGCGAGCTGGTCAATACCCTGAAGTTTGAGAGCTGTGAGCAAAAGGTTTCCATCAGCTTGGGCGTAGCCACCTACAGCCGCCACGGAGCCACCTTTGATGAACTGTACCGCAACGCCGACTACGCCCTTTACAGAGCTAAGGAGCAGGGCAAAAACCGGTTCGTGATGTACGGCGATAGAGATGAAACGCTATAATCTCTTTACCGGGCGGCCTGCAGGTAATAATCGCTGATGATACTGTGGCCGTAAGTGCGGCCGGCGTCATAGGCGTCCTCGTAGCTGCCGTAGAGCGCGCGGTCATAGCCGGGCACCGCCCAGCGGCCTCCCAGGTCGCACCACAGCGGAGCTATGGCGCGGGTGACCAGGGTAAAACGGGGGTCGATGAGTTTGCGCCCCGCAGGCACCGGGTCATCGCAGGCATAGGCATACAAATGCTGGATATGGGCTTCCACCCCCGCGGCGGGAGTAGCGAACCAGGCGCCGTGCGTGCCGGGGATGAGCGACACCAGGGCGGGATCGGCGCCATAAAGGCTTTCGTCGCCCACGATAGCGTTGCCAGTGGCGTAAAGCCCGCAGTAGTTGTGCTGTTGCTGCACTACCAGCCCGCCGTATTTCCACCATCCGGTCTCCTTGGCCGCCTGACAGAAGGCGATATCGCCGCGAATGCCATAGATGTTGCCGATCTCGATATAGAGGGCGGCCACATCGGGGGCGTCGGGGTTATTTTTTTGCGCCAGGGCGGTGAGCTGGTCGGCGGAAAGGCGCGATGGCCCCAGGATGGTCATGGTTTCGATTTCGGCGGCGGTAAAGCTTAGGCTATCATCGGGAGCGGCAATAACCGGCTGGGCCGGGGCAGTTTCCTCCTCCAGCGTGGGGGGCAGCCCCTCCAGGCGCGAAGCGTCGGTGCCGCGGCTGGGCAGCGCGCCCGCCGCCGCATTTATATATACATAGTGATTATCGCCGTCCCACGATACCGAGCGCCCCAGCGCCTCGCCCACCGCGCGCACCGGTAGATAAGTGGTGCCGTTATGGATAAACGCCTCAACCGCGTCGCCGTTGGCGTCGGTGGGCTTAAACTCCACGCCCTCCACGAAGATGGTAAGCCCCGTATGCACCGTAATCTGCCGCTCCAAAAGGGCCGCCACCGCCGGCAGCACCCCGCTGCTGAACACCGCCATAATCACCATCCCCGCGATTATGTAAGCCCCCTTTTGTAACCTGTCCATGCCCGGTCCCTCCTTAAATTTCATTTACTTAACCACTGACAGCGGCCGGCCGTGGCCGGGGTAAAAGGTGTGCGCCCCAGCGGCGTAAAGCCGCTCCATGCTGGCGGCGTGCAGTTTGGCGCTGCGCAGGAAGGGCGGCGGCGAGAGCGGGCCGAAACACAAAAAACGGTGGAATACCGCGTCGCCGCTCAAAGCCCGTCCATCCGCCAAAACCAGCGAAGACGAACCCAGGGTATGTCCGGGGGTCGGAATGATCCGCCCGTCTACCCCATAGTCCGCTAAATCCAATTCATCAGTAAATACGAGTTCTGGCACGATTCCATAACGCCTTTTAACGACAAAATTTTTGCCAATGGCGGTAGCGACGTGGGCAAAGGGCGTCACCGGCACCAGTTTGGCCTGCGTGCCGCTTAAGAAATACTCCACATCGGGCTCAAAAAGCGCGATGGGCGCGTCGATGTACTGCTTCAGCGCGTACAGCGAGCCAAAGTGATCCACATGGCCGTGGGTGAGAAACAGCATACTCACATCCCCCGGCGCTACCCCCTCCGCCGCCAGCGCGCGCAACAGCTTCTTCTCATGGCCCGGATAGCCGAAGTCCACTAAAATGGCCTTGCGCTCCATCACCAGATACGAATTGCACGCCCCCAGACGAATGGTCTTGATAGTTGCCATCCTTATCCCCGCTTTCACCTGTCCCAATTTATCTAATTATAGTACATGATGATGAAAAAAGGAATGGCCGCGCCGGGCAGGCTTGGCGCCACGCCGCGCAAAATACTGGCCGGGGTTTAGGGCATACTAAACCCGGAGGTGATTACTATGCATGTGGGCAGAAAACAGAGCATCGGCTGTACGGTGGAAAGCTGCGTCCATTATCATTCCGGTGATTATTGTTCGCTGAGCGCCATCGTGGTGCAGCCCTGCACCAACTGCTCCAACGGTTCTCCGGAGGATGAATCCATGTGTTCCAATTATCGTCATCGTTAAGGGCAAGGCCAATAAAGCACCAAGGCGGCTTCCCACCGGAAACCGCCTTGGCGCTTTATTATACGGGTCAAAAAGGTGCTTAGTTGTTCCTGATCCTCATGCCATAGAAGGACTTCCATACGAAGAACAGGGCGATAGCCAAAAAGACCATGCCCACAAAGGGGGCCACGTCCTTGAAGGCATCGGTGATGGCGATCTCCATCGCCAGCAGGCCGAACAGGGTGGTGAACTTGATGATGGGGTTCAGCGCTACCGAGGAGGTGTCCTTGAAGGGATCGCCTACGGTGTCGCCCACCACGGTGGCGTCGTGCAGCGCGGTGCCTTTTTCCTGTAAATCCACCTCGACCACCTTCTTGGCGTTGTCCCAACAGCCGCCGGCGTTAGCCATGAATACCGCCTGATACAGGCCGAATACGGCGATGGAGATGAGGTAGGCCACGAACAGCGCTACCGCTTCGGGCCCGCTGCGGGGCGCGGCCAGGAAAGCGAAGGCCAGCGCGAAGGAGAAGATGGCGATAAAGATGTTGAGCATACCGGACTGCGCGTACTGCGTACAGATTTTCACGACTTCCTTGGAATTCTCGATATTGGCCTTGGAGTCGGAATTGGGGTCCAGATTGATATGCTTCTTGATATACTCGATGGCGCGGTAAGCGCCGGTGGTGACCGCCTGGGTGGAAGCGCCGGTGAACCAGAAGATGACCGCGCCGCCGGCGATGAAGCCCAGGATAGTATAGGGATTGAGGATATTCAGCACGCTGGCGGGATCCACGCCCAGCACTTCTTCAATGAGCAGGATAAGGGAGAATATCATGGTGGTGGCGCCCACCACGGCGGTTCCGATCAGCACCGGCTTGGCGGTGGCCTTAAAGGTATTGCCGGCGCCGTCGTTGCATTCCAGATAATACTTGGCCTTGTCGAAGTCGGGGTCAAAGCCGAAATCCTTTTTGATTTCCTTGGCGATGCCGGGAACTTCTTCAATCAGGGACAGCTCGTAGATGGACTGGGCATTGTCGGTAACGGGGCCGTAGCTGTCCACCGCAATGGTGACGGGGCCCATGCCCAGCATGCCGAAGGCCACCAGGCCGAAGGCAAAGATGGCGCTGTAGCTCATGATCTCAGGCGGGATACTGCCGCTTACCACATAAGCGCCGAACATCAGCACCAGGAATACCATGCCTATCCAGAAGGCGCCGAAGTTGCCCGCTACCAGGCCGGACAGGATATTCAGGGAAGCGCCGCCCTCGCGGGAGGCTTTGACGACTTCCGCCACATGGCCGGATTTGGGGCTGGTAAATATCTTGGTGAATTCGGGAATCAAAGCCGCGCCCAGCGTACCGAAGGAGATAATGGTAGCCAGCACCAGCCATAACCCCTGCAATTCCTGCGGGGCCGCCGAACCCGGTCCCAGCATCATATAGCTGACGGCATAGGTGACGGCGATGGACAGCAGGGAAGTAATCCATACCAAAAGCCCCAGCGGCTTTTCAAAGTCCAAATCCACCACATTGCTGTAACGGGCCTTGCTGATGCCCTTGTTGATATAGAAAGCCACCACGGAGGTGATGACCATCAGGATGCGCATCACGAATATCCAGGTCAGCAGGACGGTTTGCAGCGCGGGAGTCGCTACCGCCAGCACGATGAAGGTGACCAGCGCCACGCCGGTGACGCCGTAAGTCTCGAAACCGTCGGCGGTGGGGCCTACGCTGTCGCCCGCATTATCGCCGGTGCAGTCCGCTATGACGCCGGGGTTGCGCGGGTCGTCTTCCTGAATGCCAAACACGATTTTCATCAGGTCGGAGCCGATATCCGCGATCTTGGTAAAGATACCGCCGGCTATGCGCAGCGCGGAAGCGCCCAGCGACTCACCGATGGCAAATCCGATGAAGCTCGCTCCGGCCAGCTCGCCGGGTACGAACAGCAGGATTATCAGCATCATTATAAGCTCTACGCACACCAGCAAAACGCCGATGCTCATGCCCGCGTCCAGCGCGATATTCAGAACTTTAAGCGGCTTCTTTTCCAGGCCGGCGAAGGCGGTGCGGCTGTTGGCCTGCGTGTTCATGCGGATACCGTACCACGCTACCGCGTAGGAGCCGAGGATGCCGATGACCGTCCACATAAGTATAAACAGCACATTGCCCAGTCCCATTTGGGACAGGAAGCCGAAATAAAAGGCGATACACACGCCGATGAACACGAACAGGATGCAGAGGAATTTGCCCTGCTGGATGAGATAGGTCTTGCAGGTCTCATAGATGGTGCCTGCTACTTCCAGCATAGTGCGGTGAGCGGGGAATTTCACTACCTTTCTATACTGATACAAACCGAACAGCATACCCAAAACGCAGACTACGATGCCGATATACAGCAGATTCATCTGACTTTGCTCCAGCGCGGGAAGCTGGATGTTGGCCTCGCCGGCCAGCGCCAGCTGCGCTCCCATGGCCAGAAAAGCGATTGCCGCCAGTATGATGGCGACTGATTTGCCGAATACTCGCCTGATTGACAAATCCATTTGGTCATTCACTCCTTTTCAAATTAATTATTTTTAACGCATAGCCATGATACCCGTTAATGTCCATAAACGAAAGCCGAAATTTGCCCAAATTCATGCTGTGAATTACTGTGAGCAGATTTCCTCTCCATTTTGCTCCTTTTCTTGCATTTTCATAAATAATTTCATATTAATGCTTGACTTGACGATATAGATATGAGAAAATAAAATGTCTAAGAATTCGATATATGAGAACAGCGCCGTAAAAAGCGCTGTTTTCGGCGTTTTGGGACACCCGCCGACCCGCTGGCAAGCGCCCCTTTGACCTATAATCAATGCCACCGGGCCGAAAAAAATAAAAAATGCCTTCCCCCGGATAATCAGAAATGCTTTAATTTTTGACCGCGTTCTCCGCCTCGCCCGTCCCCGGCGCTTGAGCTGTTTCCCCGCTCGCCATCTCGATACCCACCATCTTCATCAGGAACTGCGCGTTGCGGGTCTGGCTGCGGCCGGTATGCAGGCGATAATCAAAGCGGATTTCGCCTTTTTCGTAAGTCTCCATGAAATGATAATTGCGGATACGGGCATGACTGTCGGCCAGCTCGCAGATTTCCAGGTCATGCGTGGCGATGAGCCCCACCACCCACGGCCGGTTCAGGTTGAGCACCACGCTTTTGGCTCCCAGGGCCCGATCCTCGGAATTAGTGCCGCGGAACACCTCGTCGATAAGGAACAGCAGCGGCTGCTGGCGGCGGGAATCGTCCAGAATGGAGCGGATGCGCAGCAATTCGGCGTAAAAGGTGGAAATGCCGCTGTGCAGGTCGTCCTGAATGCGCATGGAGGTATGCAGGTTCATCACCGAGCAGCGCAGGCTGACCGCGCACACCGGCGCCCCGGCGTAGGCCAGCACCAGATTGGCGCCCACCGTGCGCAGCAGGGTGGTCTTGCCGGCCATATTGGAACCGGTGATGACCAGTATCTTGTCGTTCAGCTCCACATTGTTCACCACGCAGCGCTCCGCCGGCAGCAGGGGATGGCCCAGCCCCATGGCCTCAAACTGCACCGGGATGTCGCTGAATTCCGGCCAGGCCCAATGCGGATTGATCTGGGCCACCATAGCCAGACTGCTTAAAGCTTCGATGCGGCCCAGCGTTTCGACCCAGGGACGCACCCTTGCGCCGTTAGCCTGCCGCCAGCGATCCAGGCTGAAAACACAATGAAAGTCCCAAAACAGCACCACATTGACCACGAAATGCACGATGGGGTTGCTGCGCATCTCGATTAAGCCGGACAGCGAATCCAGGCGGCGGATGGCCTGCGAAGCCAATACCTTTTGGTCGAGCAGTTGATGGCGCAGTTCGATTAAAAGCGGCGCAACAAAACTCTTGGGCTCCAAGAGTTCAAAGAAACGCTGATAATGGCGGATACGCTCACGGAAATCGCCCACCACCGAAAGGCGTTCGCTCACCTTGGAAAAGCCGACCAGGTTTATCAGCATGTGCAGCAGCAGCAGGCCGCAGCCCAGCAGCAGATATTCGGCGGCGCGGTTGTAAAACCAGCCCACCCACACGGTGATGGTAAAGATGGGCAGGGCAATAATCATCAGCCGCAGCCAGGGATATCGGAAAAAGCCCCGCTCCTGCTCGCATATGGCAAACAGTTTCTCCGGGTCATCGTGCACCTGTTGCGCGTTAAGGCCCAGCGCCTGCAGTTCCTGGCAGAACTCCAGTTCCCGCGCCAGTTCCTTCACCGCTTCCTGGCGGCGGCGAATAGCGGCCAGGCTGCGATCGGGATCGGCCAGCAGGTTGCGCAGGTAGCCGCGCCCATGCCAGCTGTGGGTGGTATTGAGCCACTGGAATAACGAGGCGTGGCCAAAGAGATTCAAATCATCGCTGTAAGGGTGCTGGCCGTCGCTGAATTCCTCGCCGGTGAGCAAGAATCCGTCCCAGCCCTCGCCGGTAATGCGCCTGATGTTTTGCTGGTTGATAGCCGCCAGCGCGGCATAGCGGTCGCGCTCGCCGGCTATATGCTGATGGCGCACCACCAGCACCGCAAACAGCCCCACCGTGACTACCAGCGCCAGCGACCCCCATAACGCGTTACAGTAAGAATAGCCCAGTATGGCGGCGGCCAATCCCAGCAGAAACACCGCCAGCCGCATATTGCTGACCCGGCGAAATTGTTTATCCAAAGCCCGCTCCGCCTTCTGAAAACGCTCCGCGCGGCGCTCAAACTCCCTGCTCTGCTCCAAAAAATATTCCTCCCTAAGCGGCGTCAGTTTATACCTTAATAAATTATACACAATGCGGGGGATAATTCCTACAACAATAAAAAAACCGGGCCTGCGTCATAATCCACAGGCCCGGCAGGGGGGATGGTTCAGGCGTTTATGGCCGCGCCGCCGCGGCAGCGTAGTAATAATCTAAGATATCCCGATAAAAGGTGGCGTCGATCAGCCCTTCGCTGTTCAGAAAAGCCAGGATGTTTGAATAATTGCGGTTCAGGGGCATGGCGTAGCTGTCGTGGAAATACAGATTATCGCGGGGCAGTTCCGGGTTCATCCAATGCATGCGCAGCTCGCCGTTGAAATCGTCATAGTATTTGTTGGTATAACCGTAATTGGGCTCATAGCCGGGCAGGTCCCGTATATCGGCGGCCAGCGCGGACATGAAAGCATCATGCCTATCCCACGGGATGGCGATATTTTCGACCGCGAGCGCCGCCTCCTCAGTGGGGACCGGCATCATC
>JAUNBV010000042.1:4279-13053 GCA_030526885.1 Syntrophomonadaceae bacterium | reverse complement strand
ATAGGCGTGAAGCTCCCGCAATTCTTCCTCCGCCACCCTCAGGCGATGCGCAATGCTCCCCTCCGAATCCGTGCCCCGGGAACGGAGGCGGCGTTCCAACTCCCGCATGCTGGGCGGAAGGATAAAAATGCCGATGGCTTCCGGCATCTTCTCCCTTACCTGCCTGGCGCCCTGCACATCTATCTCCAAAATGACATCGTGGCCGGCGCGCAGCCGCTGCTCGACATAATCGCGCGGGGTTCCGTAACGGCGGTCAAAAACCTGCGCATGTTCCAGGAATACATCCCGCTCAATCATGGCTAAAAATTCTTCCTCGCCGATAAAAAAATAGTCCCGGCCATGCACCTCGCCGGCGCGCGCCGCACGAGTGGTAGCGGAGATAGATATATCGGTTTTTTCGCCCTGCGCCGCCAGCGCGCTGCTGATGCTGCCCTTTCCCACTCCGGACGGCCCGGACAGCACAAAGAGATGCCCCGGCAGCTCATCCGGATAATCAGGCGGGCGGCACTCAGACATCGTCATTGCCGCTTTCTCTCACGCTCAGGCGGTTAGCCACCGTTTCGGGCTGAATGGCCGATAAAATGACGTGCCCGCTATCGGCTACGATGACCGCCCGGGTGCGCCGTCCGTACGTGGCGTCTATCAGTTGACCCTGCTCCCGGGCCTCCTGAATGATGCGTTTGATCGGCGCCGAGTCGGGGCCCACAATCGAAATTATGCGGTTGGCCGCCACCAAATTGCCAAACCCTATGTTGACCAGTTTTACGTCCATATTCACCCGCCCCCTACCGGATTTGCTACTCCACATTCTGTATCTGTTCCCGTATTTTCTCCAATTCGGATTTTACGTCCACCACGATCTGGCTCATGCTAAGATCGTTGGCCTTCGAAGCCACGGTGTTGATCTCGCGAAACATCTCCTGCATCAAAAAATCGCACTTTTTGCCTACATTATCGCCATCCCGCAGCATTTCCTCCATCTGCCGCAAATGACTGCGCAAACGCACCAGTTCCTCGGTAATACTGGCCTTGTCAGCAAAAAACGCCACTTCTTGAATGATATGGCCCTCGTCCGCGCTGATCGCAGCATGGGCCAAACACTCCTCCAGCCTGGTACGCAGGCGGGTCTCGTAAGCCTGATTCACCTCCGGCACCCGCTGTTCCAGCGTTTCCACCTGTTGCAATATATAGGCGCAGCGCGCGCAAATGTCTTCAAACAGGTTTTCGCCCTCGCGCACGCGCATCTGCACCATGCTCCGGGCCGCCGCCGCCACATCCCGGGCCAACAGCGCCCATAGCTCCTCGAGATCCTCCACATTTTCCGACAGGCGATATACGTCCGGCAACCGAAAAATTTCTATCAGCCTGGTATCGGAAGGAATATCGAGAAAATCGCCCAAATCTTTCAAAGCTTTATAATACGCCATCGCCAATTCTTTGTCAAGCTGAAGGACGCGCGCCGATTGGCTGTTTAGCTCGACATTTACCGCAACCTCGACGCGCCCGCGGGCAATATATTGCTTCAATTCTTCCTTGATCCTGTCCTCCAGCAGCATGTAGCGGCGGGGGATGCGCAGATGCAGGTCGAAGTAGCGGTGATTGACCCCCTTCATCTCCACGCTGATTTCATAACCGCCGTTGCTGCTCTGGCTCTTGCCGTAGCCGGTCATGCTTTTTATCATGTCTTGCCGTACCTCCTAACCCCTGATCCCCGCTTTCGCCATACGGGCGAAGGCCTCCTCGATGCGTTCCTTGGGTACGGTCAGGGCGATGCGGAAATAACCCTCACCGTATTGGCCGTAACCGGAGCCGGGAGTTATGATGACGCCGCATTGCTCCAACACTTCCTCCGCAAAGGAAGCCGAAGTATGCCCCGCCGGCACCGGAGCCCAGAAATAAAAACTGGCCGCCGGGGGTTTTACCTTCCAGCCCATGCCTTCCAAACCCTTTATCGCGACCTCGCGGCGCTCCTGATACACGGCGCGCATTTCATCCACGCACTGCTGCGGGCCGTTCAAGGCTGCGATGCCCGCGCGCTGCACGGCTTGAAACACGCCGGAATCCACATTGGATTTGAAACGCCCCAGCACCTCGATGGCCTGAGCGTTACCCACCGCCCAGCCCAAGCGCCATCCCGTCATGTTGTAGGTTTTGGACACGGAATGAAACTCAATGGCATGGTCCTTGGCTCCCGGCGCTTGCAGGAACGAGGGCGGCAGCAGCCCGTCATAAGCCATCTCCGAATATGCGGCATCATGGCATATGAGAATATCATAGCAGCGGGCGAATTCGACCGCTTCGGCAAAGAAATCCAGCCCCGCCACTGCGCCGGTGGGATTGCCGGGATAATTCAAAAACATCAGCTTGGCCTTTTGCGCCACATCAGTGGGAATATCGGCCAGCACGGGCTTGTAACCGTTGGACTCCAGCAGCGGCATATAATATGGCTGCGCCCCCGCCAGCAACGCGCCGATGTTGTAGACCGGATAACCGGGGTCGGGCACTAGGCTTATATCCTCCCGGTCCAAAAAAGCAAAGGCGATGTGCGCTATGCCCTCCTTGGAGCCCAGCAGCGATACCACCTCGCTCTTGGCGTCCAGGGCGACACCAAACCGCCGCCGGTACCAGTCGGCCACCGCTCGGCGATAATCCGGCAGCCCCACCGAACTCGGGTACTGATGGTTTTCGGGATGGTAGATCTCCTGGGCCATCACATCGATGATGTGCCTGGGCGTGGGCATATCGGGATCGCCTATCCCCAAATTGATGACATCGATCCCTTTTTCCCGCGCCTCCGCCGTCTTCGCCTCGATGCGGGCAAAGAGATAGGGGGGCAACTTCTGCATAGCACGACTTTCCTTCACCGTTCATTCCTCCTGTTATTTATTTTAATTGGCCTTTAAACACATGCTCCGCCGGGCCGCTCATATAGACATGGCCGTCCTCCGCGCTCCATTCTATGAAAAGGTCGCCCCCGTCCAGATGCACCACCGCAGCGCGCTCGGCCAGGCCGTTCTGCACCGCCGCCACCAACGCCGCGCAGGAACCGGTGCCGCAAGCCAGCGTAATGCCCGCCCCGCGCTCCCACACCCGCATCCGCAGTTCGCCGGGATTCAATACCTGCACAAACTCCACATTGGTTTTAGCCGGGAACACATCATGGCGCTCCAGCAACGGGCCCCATGCGGCCAGCCGCACCGCGTCCATATCCTCCGTAAAAATCACCGCATGGGGATTGCCCATCGACACCGCGGTCACCTTGAACTCCCCGGCTTGCGTGGTCAGGGTCACCCCCACCGCGCCGCCTTCGCCCCGCATGGGAATCAGCTCCCGCTTAAGCACCGGCTCCCCCATATCGACCCGCACCCATAGGGCGCCGTCATCGCGGCGGATGATTTCGGGATATCTGGCCCCGCCCGGCGTGCGCACCGACATCCGCGGCGAGGCTACCCATTTATTTTCCCAAGCCAGACGGGCCACACAGCGGATAACATTGCCGCACATCTCCGCCTCGCTGCCGTCGGGATTAAAAATACGCATGAAAAGGTCGCACTCCGTATCCCGCCCGGCGACCACCAGCCCGTCCGCGCCCACGCCGAAATGGCGGTCGCACACCGGCCGCGCCAGCGGCTGATAACCGTCCGCCGCATCCCATGAATCAGCGGCAACGATTACGAAATCATTGCCCAGGCCCTGCATTTTATAAAACTCCATACCGCTTCCCCCCGCACCGAGTTATTCTTTTAACCGCCCCAAGCTTTAAAAAAGGCGAACCCGCCCCTTTTCGGCTCAATCTTGATAGCATTGCCCTATATTATAACCTAACCCATGTCTTGAGAATAGTTTGTTTTTTTACCTACCCGGTCAATACGGTTAAAATCCTCCGCCGGCCATGCGGCAAACTGCGCCGAGGAATACCCTGGTGATTTGACAAAATATTTGCTATAATATAAATGTATGATACATAGCGTCGATACGTGTCGTGCCAGCGCGAACGACACGGCACAATCAAAAATGCAGGGAGGTACATAACATGACCAACAAACCGCCGGAGGAAAAACCGCAGGCCAGGAAAGCGCCGAAGAAAACGCCGAAAGAGGAAATCACTTACACCGAAGTCTACAACGCCGTCACCGACGACAAGGAAGCCATGGCGGCGGCGGTGGCTGCCGGGAAGGCCTCCACGCCGGGGGTGGAGCGCACCAAGGAGCTCATCGCGGCTGAAATCCGGGGGATCAGGGCCGAGACCGAGCGCATGGTGCTGGCCAACGCCATCGAGGTCGGCCAGCGCTTGTACGAGGCCAAGGCCATAGTGGGGCGCGGCCAATGGCTGGACTGGCTAAGGATTGAAGTCGATTATGGGAAGTCAACCGCCGCGAACCTGATGCGGCTGTACCGCGAATATGGCCTGCGGCAGAAGGAGTTATCCACAGGCGGACGTTCAACGAATTTCCAGACGTCTGGAAATTTGAATGTTTCACAGGCGCTGGAGTTGCTGGCGCTGCCGGCGTCAGTGGTGGATAAATTTATGCAGGACCATGACGTGCCCAACCTGAGCGTGCGGCAGATCAAAGACCTGATCCGAGAGGAAAAGGAAAAGATGCAAAGGGAGCTGGATCGCGCCCAGCAATTCGAGGAGGAAATCCAAGAGGAGTTGGAGTCAACGAAAGAGGAATTGGCCGAGGCGCAGGAGGAACTGGAGGAAGCCCTGCTGGCGTTGGAGCAAAGCAATATCCTCATCGACAAGCTGGAGAATGAGGTTAATGCCGGCGCACGGAAGAAAAAGCTGGTAGCGCACAAAAAGGAGGATCCGGAGAAGCTGAAAAAACGCAACCTGGAGCGCGACCGCCAGTCGGAAACCCTGCGCAAAAAGGAGCGGGAATTCCAGTCCGCGGCCAAAAGCCTGAGGGAGCAGATAAGCGCGCTGCAAGCCGGGGCGGAGCCGACATCGGAGCCGATCCTGCCGCTGGAGACGGCGCGCACGCACCTGCGCCTCATGATGACCAACATCTACACCATAAACAGCGGCCTGCTGCTGGAGCAACACGGCGCGCTGTGCCGCACCATCGTGCAAACGCACGAGGAATCGGAGGAGTTGTCGCGCCAGTTCAAAGAAAAATATATCAAGCGGCTGGAAGCCATGCTGGAGGACGTGCGGACGATTGATATCTAGGCGGGCGCTTCGCGCCCGCCCAGCGGGTAGCGTTTCTATCCCCCCGGCGGCTTCGCTGCCATGCCATTGCGCAAGGCGGGCCTTGGGGCTGGCCGCCGCCCGGTACAGATACGGCAGCCATTGGCCCAAAAACCCGCCATAATGTGGCCATACAGGATCTCAAATAGGGGAAACCCCTTTTCTAAAGCTAACCGTAACTGCACATTATCGAATAATATAACATATATTGACATATTAATGCGTCAATATTATAATGTTTTTAGTTTTTTTATCGAAACGTTAGGGCATTTGGGACTGCGCTGGAACGGGAGCTCGAAAAACGCGGCATTTTGTCCTTTTAAGGATGCTTGGAAAAGATTATCCCCGTTTTGTAACTCCGCTTAAACCACTGCCAATACCCCAACGTAGGAAAAGGTTAAGGTGGTATTTTGCTTAGAAAGATACTCATTGTTGACGACAACAAAATAAACCGACAATTGCTCCGCAAAATGCTAAGCGGCGAATACAAAACGTTTGAAGCCGAAAACGGCCAGGAAGCCATGGAGGTGATGGAGCGCATCCATGACACCATTTCCGCTGTCCTACTGGATTTGTCCATGCCGGTAATGGACGGGTATGAAGTGCTGTCTAAGATGCGCATGGACTCCAAATTGGCCAATATTCCCGTTATTGTCACCACCGGCAATACGGAGGACGGCGCCGAGGTCAAGGCCCTCTCTTTAGGCGCCAACGACTTTATAGTAAAACCCTACAACCCCGCAGTGATCAAACATAGGTTATGGAATACCATCCATCTGCGGGAGACCGCCGCCTATGTCAATGCCATGCAAAGAGACCGATTGACCGGGCTGTACAATCGCGAAACCTTCTTTGCCAAGGCCGAAGAACTGATAGCTTGGCATGAGCCCGGCTATTATGTCATGGCCTGCTTCGATATAGCTAATTTCAAAGTCATCAACGACCAGTACGGAACCGCCAAAGGCGACGAAGTGCTGAAATATGTGGCCGAAACCTTCCGCAATGGTTTTGAGCCCATGGGCGGTTTGTGCGCCCGCATTATGGCCGATAACTTCGCCATACTCTATCCGCGCAGCCATATGGATTCGGAAAAAATCATGGAGATCCGACGCGCCGCGGCGCAAGTGCGCGGGTTAACCCAGCCTATCGCTTTCAGTATCGGCAGATATATCGTGAACGATCGCTCGCTATCGGTCAGCGCCATGTACGACCGGGCCTCCTTAGCCGAAGCTTCCGTGAAAGCGCGCTTTGACGTACAAGTCGCGGAATACAGCGAATCCATGCGCGACGATCTCCTGCACGAGCAGAGGATTATAAACGAAATGAACCACGCCCTTGAATCGGGGCAATTCGAGGTGTGGCTGCAACCGCAGTATAACCATTCTTCCGGGGCGCTGATCGGCGCTGAGGCGCTGGTGCGCTGGATACATCCCGACCAAGGGATTATGGCTGCCGACGATTTCATCCCGATATTCGAGCGCAACGGTTTCATCTATGATATGGACAAGTACGTATGGGAGCAAACCGCTATTCTGTTGCGGAAATGGCTCGACGAGGGACGCCCCCTCCTGCCGGTATCGGTTAATGTGTCGCGTTACGACGTATTCCGCGACGATTTTTATGACACCATCACCTGGCTGGTGGAAAAATACGCGATTCCCGTCGATTTGTTCCGGCTGGAAATCACGGAATCCGCCTTTGCAAAGTCGGCGCAGCAAATCATGGATATGGTCAAGCGTCTCATCGACTACGGCTTCATCATCGAGATCGACGACTTCGGCAGCGGCTATTCCTCCCTCAACACCTTAAAGGACATACCGGCCAACGTGCTCAAGCTGGATATGCGCTTCCTGGAGAACAATGAAAACTCGATGCGCGGCGGCAACATCCTTCAATCCATCGTCCGCATGGCCAAGTGGCTGGGTATGCTGGTCATCGCCGAAGGCGTGGAAACAAAAGTACAGGCGGATTACCTCCGCTCCATCGGCTGCGTTTACATCCAAGGGTATTTTTATGCCAAACCGATGCCGGTGCATGAATATGAGGAACTGGCAGCCCACAGCAATAAAGAGCAGGAAACCACCGTGCTGGAAACGGTCGAGACGCTGGATAACGACGCCTTCTGGGATCCGCAATCCATGGAGACGCTGATTTTTAACAGCTATGTGGGGGGCGCGTGCATCTTTGAGTACAACGACGGCAATATCGAAATTCTGCGCATCAACGAGAAGTACGCGCAGGAACTGGGCGGCGGCCACCTGTCCATGGAGGAGGCGCTGGCCATCGATATCGTCGAATACATGGACCAGAGCAATGCCGCCACAATAAACGGCTGTGTCAAAGACGCTATAAATACCGATACCGAATCGGCCTGCGAGGTGCGCATGCGGGGATTGCCCGGCAACAGCGGGTACACTTATCTCCGTATAACCATAAGGGTCATCGCCAGGGCGGGCGCCCATATGCTGTTTTACTGCTCTATCATCAACATGACCGCGCAGCGGGAGGCGGAGCAAAATGAACGCACGCTTTCGGACCAGATGCAGATTATCATGAATAACGTAAACGGCGGCGTTTCCGCCGTGACCATCGACGCGAATAACACGGTGCGTTTTGCTTTTGCCAACGATCGCTACTACTCCATGCTGGGTTATACCAGGGAACAATTTCACGCCGAGCTGCCCAACGCCTTTAACGTCCTGCATCCCGACGATATAGAGCGGATACAGGAAAAAGTCGCCGGGGTTTTACGGAACCGGCAATCGGACTTTTACGAATACCGCTGCATCAAACGGGACGGCGGCATCATTTATGTACGCTGCAACGCTTCCATAACCGAAATCGAGGGCGTAGGCAACACGGTGCTGCTGTCCGTCATCACGGATATAACCGCGCAGCGCAATGCCGAACAAAAGGAAAAAGAGACTTCCGATCAGTTGCAGGCTATCCTGCAAAACATCCAGGGCGGCATATCGGCGGCCACGCTGGTGGACGCCACGGTCGACTACATATTTGTCAACGACGGATATTACTCCATGTTCGGCTACACCCGGGAGCAGTTTGAAAGTGAGCTGCCGCGGGGCATCGTGGACCTCATCCATCCCGACGACCTGCCGATGGTTCTGGACACCGCGTCACAGGCTCAGGAATCGAATCAGCCCTTTCAAATCGAGTATCGCGCCTATAATCGCGCCGGCGAACTGATGTGGGTCCAGAGCAACGGCTCCATATGCCATATGCAGCATTATGACTTGCCGATACAGCTCGCTGTCAACAACGATATCACCAAAGAAAAGAAAGCGGAGCTGCAGATACTGCAATCTTCGGAACAGCTTCGTTTTCTCAATGAAACGGCCCGCGATCTGCTCATCCAGGAAGATGCCAACCTCGGGATAAACAATGTGCTTAAAAAGATACTGGATTATTTTGACGGCGACCGCTCCTATGTGGTGGAGATGCGCCATGAATCCGAAACGGCGGATAACACCTATGAGGTTTGCGCACCGGCGGCAAGCTGTCAAATAGATAACCTGCAGGGCATTGCGTTCGACCTTATCGGGTTTTGGTACACCGCGTTGGAACA
>JAUNBV010000042.1:0-4269 GCA_030526885.1 Syntrophomonadaceae bacterium | reverse complement strand
ACGCCCTGGATGAACCCCGGCGCGACGAAAGGCAGTTCCTGCAGGACCAGGAGATCAACTCGTTGGTGGCGGTGCCGCTGCGCAAAGATGGCCGGATGATAGGATTCGTGGGCGTGGACAATCCGAGGCGTAACCAATCGCACGTCAGCCATTTGCAGGCCATCGGCGATTATATCGCAGTCATGCTCACGCGCCGGGACTTACACGCCAAAATCGCCAGCGACCATAAAGCCCTGCTGGGGCTGATGCACGACACCCCCGGCGGCTTCGTGCGTATGCAGGCGTTGCCGGATGGCTCCGTCATACCGCTGTATGTCAACGACGGGTTCTGCAACCTGGTCCGCCTGGCCAGGGATGAAATCATGGAACACTATAAAGAAAGCGCCTTGTGGGGCGTGCATCCGGACGATTTGCCTATGGTTCAGGCCACGGTGGATGAACTGCTGGCCACCGGCGAAGCGCGCAGCGAGAGCTTCCGGCTGCTCCCCCATGATGAAGGCGACTTCCTCTGGCTCAAGTTCTTCGCCCGCATGACCGGGGATGACTCCGGCAACATGTTTTATAACGTTTACTACACCGATATATCGGAGCAGGAGAAATGGGAATTGTCGTACCGGGAGATGCTTCCCGTGGCCCTGAAAACCGTGATGTCCTCCTCCAGCGATTGGTTATTCGTCAAAGACCAAAACCTTACCTATGTATGTTGCAGCCATGCCTTTGCCGAAATGGTCGGGCTGGAGAGCGAGGAAGAAATAGTTGGCAAGACGGACTACGACCTGTTCGAGCGGGAACTGGCGGATAGGTATCGTGCCGATGACCTGAAACTCATGGAAAGCGGCCAGTCGTTGGTGGACTTTGTGGAGCCCATCCGTTCGGAGGACGGCACCTCGCGCTTTTCCAACACGTCAAAATACCTGCTGCACGACTCGTCGGGCAGCGTCATCGGGCTATACGGCAACGGGCGCGATATAACCGAAAACCTGGCCGCCTATGCTCAGCTAAAGCTGTTGACCGACAGCATTCCCGGCGGGCTTGCCATTTTTGAACTGTCGCCGCCGGACAACATTCGTATGACGTATTCCAGCCACGGCTTCTATGCCATCACCGGCTACACCAAAGATGAGTATCAGGAACTGGCCAAGGACTTGCGGTCGCTGGTGTTTGAAGCCGACATCCCGGTTATAAAGGAACACATCCGCTCCGTGCTGCAAGGCGCGGCATCCTTCAACTTTATATACCGGCAGCGCGGCAAGGACGGAGGATACCGCTGGGTCAACATGCGCGGCGCGGTGTCGGAAAGACGCGGCGACACGGTGCTGGTCAACACGGTCAAGATGGACATTACCGAGCAAATGGCCGCCAATGAGGCGCTGCGCATACGCGAGGAGGAATACCGGCTGGCTATTGCACACAGCGGCAAGCTCATCTATCGGTACTCCCATGCGGACCAGAGCGTAGATATGCCCCCCAACACCGCAGAATTATTGGGAATGCCGTCCCGGCTGAGCAACGTGCCGGACAGCCTTATCCGGGACGGGGCGGTGGCCCCGGAGAGCATGGACGCCTACATTGAGTTTTACCGCGCCATGCAACGGGGCGATAAAACCGGCAGCATGACCATACTGCGCAGGATATGCGACGGCAGCTACCGCTGGTTCTTGGCGCGCTTCAGTACGGTGTATAGCGACACCGGCGCTCCCGTTTCCACCATCGTGATGTTGGAGGATATCACCGTGGAGCGCGAAAAACACGGCATCGGAGCCGGACCCGAAAACAGGAGCAATTAAACCATGCTACATAACCAGTCAAAGAATCGAAAGGGGACGGATGTATGGACTTTGAACTATCGAGTGCGCTAATCAAGTGCCAAACCGACGTGGAAGGTGCGTTACACCGATTGGGGGGGAACGAATCCCTGTACCTCAAATGCCTGGCCGATTTTTTAGCCGACCAGACCATGGACGAACTGAACAGCGCACTGCAAATCCCGCTGTGGGACGAAGCTTTCACCGCAGCTCACGCGTTGAAAGGGCTGGCCGGGAATATGGGTTTTGTTCCGCTGTTTCACGCCGCGGCGGAAATGGTGGTACTCATTAGGACCGGAAGAACCAGCCAGATAGCGGAATGCTACTCGGAGCTGATACATTGTTATAACCGTATTACGGCAGCTATACGCGACAACTACGCTGCGTGCGTTGCCGAAGCGAAAGGAGAATAATCATGGGTACTAATGCCAATCATTCCAGTGAAGTCCAGATTGGGGGCATGTCGCAGAACTACGTCGTGGGCATCGGCGCCTCTGCCGGCGGGCTGGAGGCGCTGCAGAAGTTCCTTACCGCGTTGCCCGCCAACACGGGATTCCCCTACATCATCGTCCAGCATCTGTCGCCGGATTATAAAAGCCTGCTGGGCGAGATACTCGCTAAATATACTAAGATGCCGGTGATTCAGGTGGAGGACGGCATGGAGGTCAAGCCCAACTGCGTCTATGTTATCCAGCCCGGCAAGAACATGCGCCTCTCCAAAGGAAAACTGCGGCTCAGCGCCCAAAGGGAAAGGGAGCTCAACCTTCCCATCGATATATTCTTTCGTTCGCTGGCGGAGGAAGCGGGGCCGCGCGCCATCGCCATCATCCTCTCCGGTACCGGTTCGGACGGAACCAACGGCATCAAAGACATCAAGGAACGCGACGGCATGATAATCGTGCAGGATATCGACAGCTCCAAATTCGACGGTATGCCCCGCAGCGCTATCCGCACCGGACTGGTGGACGCCCAGATATCCCCGGAAGAAATCGCTTTGGAAATCCAGCATATTGCCAATTCCGCCCACCGGCACACCGAGCCGATAAAGACCGAAAAAGAACTTGACGACGAGCTGATGAAGAAAATCTATATCATCCTGAAAAAAGTCAGCAACGTAAACTTCACCCATTATAAGCAGACCACCGTCCTCCGCCGCATCGAACGCCGCATGATGCTGGCGCGCAAGGAAACGCTCACCGAATACGTGGACTACCTGTACGAATCGCCGGAGGAGGTCAAGACGCTGGCCAAAGAAGTGCTCATCGGGGTAACCAATTTCTTCCGCGACCCGGAGTATTTCAAGAGCCTGAAGGAAAAGGCCATCCAGGCTATTCTCATCCACAGCAGTCCCGAGGACCCCATCCGGGTTTGGGTGGCGGGCTGTTCCACCGGCGAGGAAGCATATTCCATCGCCATAGTGTTCTGTGAGGTGATGGACACCCTGAAGCTTAAGCGCACGGTAAAGATATTTGCCACCGATTTGGACGTGGAAGCCATCGCCACCGCAGGCAAGGGGGTATATGGCGACAACATCATCGACTCCGTTTCCCCGGAACGGCTGAGCCGTTATTTTTCGCGCAAGAACAACACCTATGTCATAAACCGGGATGTGCGCAAAATGATAGTGTTCTCCCCCCACAACGTGTTCCAGGACCCGCCCTTTGGCCGGCTTGACCTGATATCCTGCCGGAATATGCTGATATATTTCCAGCCGGTGCTGCAGAATGACCTGTTCGCCATCTTCCATTCGTCGCTGAAGAACAACGGCTATCTGTTCCTGGGAAAATCGGAGGCCATCGGGGCGTTTACCGATGCTTTCCCGGTGGTGGACGCGGCCGCCAAGATTTTTACGCATCGCAGCGACGCCAAGATACCCGGCCAAAAGAACATCCCCTACCTGCAGATGACTTATCTGGACGACGATTTCAATGATACGGACGAAAAATATACCCGGCCCGGCGTTCCCGTGGAACTGGCCACCACCGAGCAGGAATCGCTGGACACTTATCTGCTGGAAAGCTTTATGCCGGCCTGCCTGGTGATAAACGAAAATAATGACGTGGTCCATATTTACGGTGACAGCAGCAACTTCGTCCAACTGCCCAGCGGCAAATTCACCAACAACATATTCGAGCTCATCGACGATTCGCTGAAAATACCCGTCTCAACCCTGCTGAAGGAAGCGCGGGAAATTAACGGCAAGATGCAGTATAAGGATATCTGCTTCCGCGGCGCGCAGGGGGATACGTTGATTACGCTTACCGCCATGCCCATCGTCAAAACCGGCGTGGAGCAGAACAACCTGTTTGCCATTGTCTTTGCCGACAAGGCGCAGCGCGGGGAATTGCCGGAAGCCGTTTTCTATGATATCGACCGGGTGGCGTCGCAGCGCATCATGGACCTGGAACAGGAACTGGGCGGGGTGCAGGACAAGCTGAAGCGCAGCATTGCCGAGCAGGAATGC
>JAUNBV010000041.1 GCA_030526885.1 Syntrophomonadaceae bacterium | reverse complement strand
AACAGCCTGACCTTAGAAATCGCTTAGTAATGATCGCTCTTCACTTAACAAAACACGAACAATCGCCGTAAAAACGGGCTTAGAGCCCCGAACAAGCCGACCCGGGTTTGCAACCCCCATACCGCCCATCTCATACTGCCCTTCAAAACGCCCGCGTTTGCCTAGTAAATCCCCTTTAAGGCAGAACCCGTCCCCATCGCTCGCCTACCTCTTCGTGCCGCTTAAAGTCCGCCGCCGCCGCGTACCATTTGTGGCATGGCGCTAAGTTTTTGGCGGGAGAGCAGAGCGCGGTTTCCCGATTCGCGCTGATAAGGCCGGTTTTACGCTTTTCCCGTGCCTTGCCGGTCATGACATCACCACCAAGCTGCTGATCAGCTTCGGGGGTGATCTTGGTTTAAAGACCGGAGAGCTATCCCCTTGTCTCCTCTCAAAGTATAGCCTGCCCGCCGCCTCTTTTCGCCCTTCTTGCCGTGCCGCCACCGGTCAAATTAGCGCGCGGCAATTATGTTGCCACAAATGCCGATGATGTAACGGGGTTTATGGTGATAATTGCGGCTTTATGTCTAAATTTTCCTTGAACATATACATTCATTAATGTATAATCAAATGCAAGTGGAAGTATTCATGCCAACCAGCGCGTAATTTCACGCCGGGTTCATGGGGGGGGGTAAAGGAGTGCGGTGTCCTAGCGCCGCCGGGTTGACGCCTGGTTTTATAGTGCCGGCGCTGTAATTTGGCAGTAAGCAACTTTTTAAAACGTATAGTGTTAGGAGTGATAACGTGGGCAGAAGCGTAGGGGACAGGGCGCCCGCTGATACAAATAGAGTTAACCGCATCTCCGGTATATGGATTATCGGGTTGGTGGCCCTGTTTTTTGTTTTCATTGTCCTGGCAGCCAACTTCATGTTTATAAATAACATAAACCTCCAAAATGAAAAAGCCACGCTGGCGGAGTTGGAGGAATACGCGGAAACCGCGCAGATGGCGCTGAACATACGCATAGGCCAGGATTTCAGCACGCTTTATGCCGTCGCGCTGTTCCTGTCCGAGTATCCGTTAATGGACGACAACTCGTTGAATGTCTTTCTCAAACAGGTCAACTTGTCCAACGATTTTATCCGCATGGGCTATGCCGGGCCCGACGGGCAGGCCATCATGCACGATCTGGACGGCAGTGAATACCTGAAGGATTATTCCGGCGAGGAATTCTTCCAAAAGGCCATGGCGGGCGAAAACGCGGTTCAGAATACCGAGGCCGATGCGCATTCCGGCGGTTTGGTGATTCGCTACGCGGTGCCCGTATTCCGGGATGGGGCGGTGGCGGGCGCGCTGATCGCCACTCACGCCTCCTCCGTATTTGCAAACATC
Source organism: Syntrophomonadaceae bacterium (assembly GCA_030526885.1). Lineage (GTDB taxonomy): Bacteria > Bacillota > Syntrophomonadia > Syntrophomonadales > Syntrophomonadaceae > JAUNBV01. The sequence goes on along the minus strand of JAUNBV010000041.1, from coordinate 11,766 downwards.
GTCGATCTGAACGAATGGAGCGGCTATGGCTACGCCAACATCATGGACCGCCAGGGCGAGTTTATCATCCGCGGCGGCAGCGCCCTGATCCCCGAGGGCGCCCTGTCGCTGTATGACTTGGGCACGTTTACCGGCAGCGACAAAAACGAGCTCCGGGCGGTCCTGGTTGAAGGGGAGGGCATCTACAACTACACCGCGCCTGACGGTGAGAGCATGATGGCCATTGCCAAGCCGCTGGGCGGCAATGATTGGTATCTGCTGTGCTCCCTGGCGGATGAATACGTCGCCGCGCCGTATGAAGGCAACGCGCGCCTCATCAGCAGCGTTATGCTCCTGTCGCTGATTGCGTTCGCGTTGCTGGTCTTTATCTCCATCCGCATGATCATTAAAAGCCAAAGCGAGCTGCGGCAGCAGTGCGCGGAAAACGCCGCCGTCATCCGGCAGAGCGGCAAATTCCTGCTGCGCTATGATATAAAGACCCGCACCATATACTACTTGAGCGATTCGAACCGGCAATTCGGCGTTACGCCGGTAATCGAGGATTATCCGGACTCCGTGCTCGACACCGGCTTTGTGATGCCGGAAAGCCGGGAGGAGGTGCGCGAATTCTATGCCGCCATGCGCCGGGGCGTTCCCACCGGCAGTGTCAACGCGCGGCTGCGCATGGCGGACGGGACCGTGCGGTGGCATCGCGCCGACTATGTGCTGCTGCCCGATAAAGAGGGGAATCTGACCAACAGCATCATCTCCTTTTATGACAATACCGAACTGCGGGAAAAGGAGCTGGCCTATGAGCTGCGCCGCGGCGAACTGCTCGATTTGATAAAAAACAGCAACTACTATCTGGAAGTCGATCTGATGAGCGGCGATATAAAGACCGCGCACGGAGAGCCCGTATATGATGCGGTAGCTTACGAGGGCCCGGAAAACAATCTGTACCGCTTGGTGGAGTGGGATGTGGCCAACAACATCTATCCCGGGGACGCCGAGCAATTTAAGGAATTCTTTGATAAGAATAGATTGATCTCGCTGTACGCGCAGGGCGTGCATACCGACACGCTGGAGTTCCGCACCGTAATCACCGGTATGCTCGAGTGGCACCGCGCCACCATTCAGATGGTCCAGTATCCCGATTCCAACGTTATAAAGTTGTGTATCGTATTCAAGAACATCCACGGGGAGCGCCAGGAAACGGAGAGCCTTAAGGAGCGGGCATCCTATGATGCGCTGACCGGGCTCTTAAACCATGCGGCCACCTTCGCGGAAATCAATGATTACCTGCTGGGCGAAGGCGCATCCGGCACCCACACCCTGTTCATGATCGACCTGGACAATTTCAAGCAGATCAACGACACCATGGGCCATCAGCTTGGCGATAAGGTGCTGGCCGACCTGGCGGCGTCCATCCGGAGTTGTTTTCGGGAAGATGATATCGTGGGCCGGATCGGCGGCGATGAATTCTTCGCTTTCCTGAAAAACGCTTCCAGCATTGCCTTGATAGAAGACCGGGCCAGTGCGCTGCTGAACGAATTGCAATACATGTGCGCCGAAGGCGGCCGCCAGGTCAACCTTTCGGGCAGCGTAGGCCTCGCCATGTATCATGGGGACATCAGCCCGGTAAAGAGCTTGAAGCAGCTATACGCCGAAGCGGACGCCGCACTTTACAAGGCCAAGGCGATGGGCAAAAACCGCTTCGCGTTTGCGGACGACCTGGAGGCGCTGACCACCATAGACTCCGCCATGATCGAACGCGGCGCGATGTCGGTCAATCTGCGCGGTTTGCTCAATAATCTGGGCGGCGGGGTGGAGATCTATCGCGGCACGCCGTCCGGCGCGCTGACACCGATGTTCTGCAACCAGGGCCTGCTCAAATTGCTCGGCGGCCTGACGGAGAAGGAGTTTTTCGACATCTATGGCCAGGATGCCTTTTACGGCGTACACGCCGAGGACCGGGACGAACTGATGGCGGTGTACGGGCAGGCGCTGCGCGAGCGCGTTCCGTTCCGGCATACCTACCGCCTGCTCGGCGCGAACGATGCCTACTACTATGTTACGGTATTTGCCAATTTCGTATATTTTGAAGATGGCGGCTTTGATCTGTACGCCATCTACTCCGACGCGGAGCAGATCATGCGCACCCGCACGGTGCTCAAGGACCGGTATCGGTTTTTTCAGGAGGATCAGCGTCGCATGGCGGTGAACGCCCTGGCCTCCTTCCGTTTGAACTTGACCGCCGACCGGTATGAGGGCGGCGTGGGCGATTTGCCGGATACGCTGTCCTGCTCAAGCGTGGACGAATTCTTCGCGCGGTTCCGGGACCGGATGGATAAGCCGTCCGATCTGGAGGCGTTTTACGCCATGTTTTCCCGCGAAAACCTGCTCGCCCGCTTCCGGCACGGCGAAATGCTGCACGGCATGAACTTTCTTTGCCTGGTTAAGCAAGACCGGATGAAATGGCTGCACATAAACGCCCACATCGCGCAGAATCCGGATACGGACGATATCGAAATGTTGATTACCCTTTTTGATATCGATCGCGAAACCCGGCTGGAGAATATGATGCGGCGGCTGGTCAGCACGGATTATGAATTTCTGGCCCAGGTGGACGTGACCACGGGCCGGATGATGTTGTTTGGCGGCAGCACCGAGAGTGAGGTCGAGCATATATTGGGCGATACCGAGGACTACGATTTGGGCCTTGAGAAAGCCCTTAAAGAGGTGATTCCCGAAAGCTTCTATGATGACTGCCTCGCCGCGCTGCGCCTCGACCGCATAATATCGGAGCTCGAAAACAACGACGAATACGTCTGCACGTTTCCCATCAAGGCGCAGGACCAGCGTCCGGCAGGCTACCGCAGATGGCGTCACTGCTATATCGACCAACAGCGCAGCATTGTCATGATCTCCCGCACCGATGTCACCGACACCGTATTGAGCCAAAGCGACCCGCTGACCGGGCTTTTGAACCGGCAGGGCTTTTACCGCCGGGTGCGGGAGATTTTGCAGGCCCGGCCCGACACGCGCTTCCGTCTTCATCGCTTCGACATCGATAACTTTAAACTGCTCAACGAAACGCTGGGCTATGACGCGGGCGACAAGCTGCTGCGCGATTTTGGCGCGCAAATGCGCAGACGCGCGAACAAGGCGGGCAAGGACGTGTGCTTCGCGCGCATGGAAGCCGACCATTTCGTCAGCCTCCGTCCCGACCAGGGGTCGCCGGATGTCGAAAGCATGATAAATGAAATCAACGCCTGGCTGGAGGCCTATTGCATAGACTTCCCGGTCACCGCGCATATGGGCGTTTACCGAATCGAGGACGCGGATATCGAGATCTCCGCCATGTGTGACCGGGCGCTTCTGGCGCTCAAATCCATCAAGGGCGATTTCGCCCGGCGCGTAACCTTCTATGATGACTCCATGCGCGACACGCTCTTGCGGGAGCAGGAATTGTCCGCCGATATGGAAAGCGCGCTGAAGGACGGGCAGTTCACGGTCTATTTCCAGCCGCAGTACAATTATGAGGACGGCGCTTTAATCGGCGCCGAGGCGCTGGTCCGCTGGAACCACCCGCAAAGGGGGCTCATCGCGCCCGCAGAATTCATTCCCCTGTTCGAGCGCAACGGCTTTATCATGCAACTGGACGAATATATATGGGATAAGAGCTGCGGTTATGTGCGCAAATGGATGGACCACCCGGAAAAGTACGTGCCGGTGCCGGTTTCGGTCAACATTTCCCGCAAGGACATATACAACCCCCAACTGATCAGCATCCTGAAGGCCATAACCCAAAAACACGGGGTGCCGACAGCGATGCTCAAGCTGGAGATCACCGAGACCGTCTATATGCAAGACCCCGACCAGCTCATCTGCGTAGTGCGGGCGTTGCAGGAGGAAGGCTTCGTCGTCGAGATGGACGATTTCGGCACCGGCTATTCGTCGCTCAACACGCTCAAGGACGTGCCGGTCGACATGCTCAAGCTGGACATGAAATTCCTGGAACACGGCGCGGACAACGAACGCGGCGGCAATATCTTGGCCTCCATCATTCGTATGGCGCATTGGCTGAAGATTCCCATTATCGCTGAAGGCGTGGAGACCAAGGCGCAGGCGGATTATCTCAAGAGCCTAGGCTGCGTTTACATGCAGGGCTATCACTTTGCTCCTCCCATGCCTGCGGATGAATTTGAAGAGCAGCTGGGGCGCGAGCGGCAGGGTGACACCGACCGCTACGCCGGAACCGATTTAACCGGCGTCGCCGCCTTCTGGGACCCTTCGACGCAGACGGAATTGCTGTTCAACAGCTTTGTGGGCGGCGCGGCTATAATGGAATACCAGGGCGGCAATGCGGAGATATTGCGCGCCAACGACAAGTTCTACCAACAACTGGGAACCGCGCGCTCGGCCTACCTGGCCAAGCAGCTCCATACGCTGGCGCGCTTCGACAGCGAGAACCGCGCGATATACGAGCATATGCTGGAAGAGGCCATCCGCACCGGCAGCGAGACGGAGTGCGATGTGCAAAGCTTGCCGCTCAACGGTGAACCGCAGTTCTGGACGCACAACCGGGTAAAGCTGCTGGCCCAAAACGGTGACCGCTACCTGTTCTATCTCGCTACCGAAAATATAACCGCCCGCAAGCAAATGGAGGAGGAGCTGCGCGTCAGGACCGAAGCGCTTCAGCTTTCCGTGTCGCACATGGGACGCGCCATATGCGTCTACGATATCGTTGAGCAAATACTCACCCTGCCGGAGGAATACGCCCGCAAACACGGTTTTAATCCTGTGCTCAGGGACGAAGATCATCTGCCCAGCAACACCGTCATCCCGGAAGATAAAGCCCAATATCTCGATTTCTACCGCCGGATAAAGGCCGGCGAGCCGACCGCTTCGTTATTGCTGCGCGTTGCCGACGTGGAGGGGCGGCTCGGGTATGCCTGGGAGCAGTTGGATTCCGTGACCATATTCGGCGACGACGGGACGCCCGTACGCGCGGTCATTACCTGTGAGGACGTGACCGCGCAGAAGGAGCTGGAGGCCGAAAACGTCCGCAACAACATCATTATCAAACATACCGGCATCTGCGTCATCGACTACGATGTGCCCACCGACGTCATGCGCTTCCAGTCCGGCTCCCAAGGAGAACGCCAGCTGATATCGGATTATTTCGGCCGCTTTCTCCAGTCCTCAGAAAGCTATATCCACCCGGATTATAAGGAATTTCACCGGGAGCAGTTCCGCCGCCTCATCGAGAGCGCGCCGAAAGCCGGACACTACGATTATGTGGCGGACAACTGGGGAATCGGCTATCGCTGGAGCCGCCTGCACTATGTCAGCATGGGCGACGATAACGGCAGGGTGTATCGCATCGTCGGCCAGATCAGCGATATCCAAAAGGAGAAGGATGACGAGGCGCTGATCGCCAAGCTGGGGCAAAACCTGCAAATCGGAGTAGCCGGGTACCATTTCAACGCCACCATGGCCGAGCGCGTGTTCACCCTTCTGTTCGCCGCCGGCGCGGGCGAGGCTACCATCAGTCAAGTGCTGGAGTTATTGGGCGAATACTACGATCTAAGCCGCGCCTATATTTTTGAGGACTCGGCCGACAGCCTATATTCTTCGAACACGTTCGAGTGGTGCGCGGAGGGCGTCACCCCGGAGAAGGATAATCTGCAAGCCATGTCCTATGAGCATGACATGGGCGGGGTGTATCACGGCCTGTTCGATGAAAACGGCGTGTTCCTTTGCGAAGAGGTGGGATCGCTGCCGCATCCCGTGCGCGATATACTGGGAGCCCAGAACATAAAGTCCCTGTTGCAGTGCGCGGTCATGGACGCAGGCAAATTTGTCGGCTTCGTCGGCTTTGACGAATGCCGGGCGAATCGGCAATGGACCGACGAGCAAATCGGCACCCTCATGCTGGTATCGCGCATCATGGGAACGTTCCTGATTAAGCTGCGCAAGCAGGAACAGGCGCTTTTCTCCGAGGACTTCAAAGCGGCGCTGGACAACAACGCCTCCTTCGTTTACATTATCGATCCCCAGACGCACGAGATCGTCTACACCAACCGGGCCATCCGCAGCACGTTTAACCACAGCTATGAGGGCCGGGTGTGTTATCAGGAGTTCATCCGCCGCTCCACGCCCTGCGAAAACTGCCCGGTCAATCTGACCGACGATTCGGGTCAATCCTCTCATGTGGAAGTGCTGCGGCCGGACGGCATGTTGCTGCTCACGCAGGCCTTGCCCCTGCACTGGAACGGGCGCGATCTGACCATGATTACCTGTGTGGATGTGACCGAGCTGCGTATGCTGCGTGAACAATTGAATCGCATGGCGGAATCCAAGCAAGTGCTGTACGATGCCATGCCCTGCGGCATATTGCAATACGACCTGCGGGGGCAAGCCCAATCCGATACCACTTTCAATCGCGCCGCCTGCCACATGTTTGGCTTTGCGGACGAAGCTTCCTTTGCCGAAGCCATCCTCGACCGCACGGATACCCGGTACGTGCACCCGGAAGACAAGCGGATGGTTGAGGAGCATGTGGAGAAGGTGACGCAGCAGGGCGGGTCCGCCGAATACGAGCATCGGTTCCTATACCCGGACGGGCGCGTCATCTGGGTACGCGCACACATACAAAGCACGGAGAGTAAGGACGGGAGGAGCCTTTTGCAGGCGGTATTGTACGACATCACCGACAGCAAGGACGCCGAGGCTGAACGCATCGGCCGGGGGGAATGAAGCGCGTCAGGCAAGGCGCCTTTACCCGCGGTTTAACAACTCATCGATAATGGTTTGGATCTGCTCCTTTGACTTCACGTTTCTTGAGCGCGCGATGACCCTGTCGCGCGCAGTTTCATCCAGCGTGGAAAAAACGTCGAGGGCATTGAGGTTCTGCGCCAACGCCATGCCCAACCCAATCGGGATCTCTTTATCATCCAGTATAGACATATTTATCACCTCAGCTTAAGTATGCCAAGCCGCGGTTAAAATATTCAGTTTAGGGCGTCTTCCCATCGGTTGACCGGCGGCTGGCAGCTGCGGTCACGGCACACATAGAAGGTGTTTTTGCCGTCTTTGAGCGGGTATTCCTCGGTCGGGGCGTCCAACACCCTGACCCCGGAGCTCAAAGGAGCGGTAAACGGCACTTCCTGCAGCTCCGCCCGGTTGGCCGCTACCGCGGTAATCTTTATGGGAGGGTCGAGGTAATCGGCCAGGGCCAGCAAAAAATTGGCATATGCGGCGGGATAAGAGCGCGCCGCTGCCGCAAGGAAATCCAACTGGCGTTGGGCCGCGGTTTCAAAATCGTCGTCATCGGTCAAATAATACAGGCGCAGCAGCACCCCTGCCATCACCGAGTTCCCGCTCGGAAGCGCCCCGTCGTGCGTTTCCTTGGGGCGCAGTATCAACTGCTCGTTGGCCTGGCCGTACAGATAAAAGCCGCCCCCATCCGGGTCATGGAATTCGGCGATGGCCTTTCGGCAAAAATGCAGGGCTCTTTCAAGATAAACCTTATCAAAGGTGGCCTGATGCAGGGCCAGCAGCGCGAAAGTATAATGGGCGTAATCGTCGAGAAAGGCCCTTCCGCCGCGCTTGCCGTCCCGGAAACTCACCAACAGGCTATCCCCCTCGCACAGGCGTTCCTCGATGAAACGCTGCGCTTTTTGCGCGGCATCAAGATAGCTCTGCTTGTGGCTGACACGGTATAGATGGCACATGGCCGTAATCATCAGCGCATTCCATGAGGTGAGCAGCTTATCGTCCAGATGCAGCCGGTTGCGCTGGCGGCGATATGCATAGACCTCCGGGAGATAGCGCTCGTACTCGTCGCCGGGCGGGTAATGCTTCAACAAATTGGGGATATTCTTGCCGTTAAAGTTACCTTTAGCGGTAATGTCAAAACAATCATTGAAGCGTTGCCCCGCTTCCTCGCCGAGGATAGCGATGATCTCAGCGGGCTCAAACACATAGTATTTTCCCTCCTCGCCGTCGCTGTCGGCGTCCTGGGCGCTGTAAAATCCTCCCTCCGGGGAGGTCATCTCCCGCCGGATATAGGCGGCGGTCTTTTCCGCGATGTTCAGGTAAAGCGGGTTTTGAGTAATCTGGTACGCCTGGCAGTAGGCCATGATAAGCAGGGCATTGTCGTACAGCATTTTTTCAAAATGCGGCGCCAGAAAGCGGCGGTCGGTGGAGTAGCGGCAAAAGCCACCGCCGATATGGTCGAACAGCCCTCCCCGGTACATCTGCAGCAGGGTGTTCTCCGCCATCTCAAGACACGCTTTGTCGCCCGACTTCTCGTAATAAGACATCAGGAACAGCAGATTGTGGGGGGACGGGAACTTGGGCGCCGAACCGAACCCGCCGTATTCTTGGTCGTAGCTTTGCTTATACAGCGTGACCGCGTATTCTATGAGCCCCATATCCGCGTTTCCCTGTTCCCGCTCATCGTGGTTTAGCAGCTCCACGATCTCGTTGGCGGCCCCGAGCAGGACATCCCTTTCGGTCTCCCATTTCTCATGGAGCACCGCCAGCAGTTGCCGCAGGCCGATGGAGCCCCGGCGCGCGGTGGGGGGAAAATATGTGCCCGCGAAGAAGGGCTTTTGCTGCGGTGTCATGAAAATGCTGGTGGGCCAGCCGCCGCTGCCGGTCAACGCCTGGCACACCGACATATAGATACTGTCGATATCCGGGCGTTCCTCCCGGTCCACTTTTATGGGCACGAAATACTTATTGATGAGCTCCGCCGTCTCCGCGTCCTCGAAGCTTTCATGCGCCATGACGTGGCACCAATGGCAAGTGCGTCATTGCAGACAAGTCAGCTGTACCCAATAGATAGGAAAACCGGCTTATCTTCCCGCCGTGCTTTCTCAAATGCCTCCTCGCCCCAGGGATACCACTCAACGGGATTGTGTGCGTGTTGCAGCAGATAGGGTGAGGTTTCATTGATTAATCTATTGGGTATATTTTTTTGATTGTCCACAGGACCACCTCCTCTCCATAAAAAATACCCGCCGCCATTGGCGGATATATCGTATTGGGATCAATTGCAATTGATGTTGGTTTTGATATCGTCCCCCTCCTCATACCAAATTATACGTTCTAAAATGGTTTATACAATGGGTGCGCGGTCAACAGACAAGCCTTTTTGCACCGATGAGAGGGTAAAAAGAGCTTTTGCGGCCTTTGCCCCGGCCCGGCCGGCACCGGGCGCGTCCGTAAGATTTGGACAACAAGGGGGCTTGTATTTGCGTTAAATATATATTACAATAACTGCGGGAGGTGGAATATATGAACGGGTTAGGAGAATTCATCAGGGAGCAGCGGGGCGGCAGATCGCTGCGGGAATTCGCGCTTCTGTGCGGGGTAAGCCATACGTACATCGATATTCTTGAGAAGGGGTATAACTTTCGCAGCGGAAAAAAGCCCATCGTGAGCACGGAGGTTTTGAAAAAGATAGCCGCCGGCATCGGGGTGGATTACTTGTACCTGGCCGCACTGGCGGAGCAACACGAGTTTCTGCCGGTATGCACGGAGGCGGACGATATGGTTAGTATCCCCGTGCTGGGCACCGTACCGGCCGGGGTACCGGTGGAAGCCATCGAAGACACGCAGGGATGGGAATTGATATCCAAAGAACTGGCCCGGCGCGGTACGTATTTTGCTTTGATTGTCCGGGGCAGCAGTATGGAGCCGCGAATTATGCCCGGCGACACCGTCATCGTCAGGCAGCAGCCGGATGTTGAAAACGGAGATGTTGCGGTTGTTATGGTGGGCAATGAAGAAGCTACCGTCAAGCGCGTGAGGAAATACTGTGACGGCATATCGCTATTGCCTAATAATCCCGCGTTTGCCCCTACGTTTTTCCCTTACCGGGAGGGAGAGGAATCGCCGGTGCGGATAATCGGCAAAGTGGTAGAACTGCGCGGCCAGGTATAGCTATGGCACACCGGGTGATACTCCATGCCGACATGAATAACTGCTATGCTGCCATCGAATGTTTGCACCGCCCGGAGTTAAGCGGCTTCCCGGTGGCCGTAGCCGGCGACCCCACGGAACGCCACGGTATTATTCTGGCTAAAAATACGGCGGCCAAAGCCTTGGGGGTAAAGACCGGTGAGGCCATATGGCAGGCGCGGCGCAAATGTCCCGAACTGATACTGGTGCCGCCCAACTTTCCCCTCTACGCACGCTTTTCCCGCCTGTTCCGCGGCATTTTATTATCCTATACGGATATGGTAGAACCCTTCGGCATTGACGAAGCATGGCTCGACGTAAGCGGCAGCATGGGCTTATGGGGCGATGGCCAACACATCGCCGACGACATCCGGCGGCGGGTAAGGGAGGAATTAGGCGTCACCGTCAGCGTGGGCGTAAGCTTCAATAAAGTTTTTGCCAAAATGGGCAGCAAACTGCAAAAAAACGATGCCACCATGGTGATTAGCCGTGAAAACTATAAATCCGTGGTGTGGCCGCTTCCCGCCGGCCAAATGATATTTCTGGGCCGCAAGACGCTGCCCAAACTGCAGCGCCGGGGAATCGACACCATCGGCGACCTGGCGGCTTGCAGTCCGGAATATCTGCGCGGCTTGCTGGGGAAATGGGGCGAAACGCTGTGGAGCAATGCCAACGGCCTGGATGATTCCCCGGTAGCTCTGTATGACGAGAGATCGGACATCAAGTCGGTCAGCAACAGCACCACCTGCCCCCGTGATTTGGTAACGCGTGAAGAGGTGCGCCTCATAGTATATGTATTATCCGAAAGCGTAGCCGAGCGATTACGGCAATACCGCCTTAAGGGCCGCGTGGTAGCCGTCAGCGTGCGCGATAAGGAGCTATGCCGGTTTACCCGCCAGTGTACCCTGACCAGGCCCACAGACCTTTCGGGCACCATTGCCGCCGCCGCCCTGCGGCTGATAAACGCACACTGGTATTGGAATACCGGCATTCGGTCGTTGGGAGTACGGGTATCCGAGCTGCAAAGCGGGTCTATACCCCTACAGATAGAGGTTTTTAATCCCGAAGACGAGCGGCATGAGGAAGCCCTGGAGCGTACCCTGGACAGCCTGCGGGCGCGCTTTGGCCGTTACAGCGTGCAAAGGGCTATCATGCTGAGCGATACGGAGTTGTCAGGCTTTGACCCTGCCGGGGAAACCACCATAAACTCAGTGGCCTTTAATTCGGAGGTGAACAGGAATGCTGAAAAACATCGAAAATGCAAATAAGGTCTATGTGGAAGCCATCGTTCGCTATGACCCGGAGGGAGGCATCCATCCACTCGCTATCACCTGGGAAGACGGCAGCAGATGGGCCATCGACAAAGTAATCGATATCCGCCCCCAGGCCTCCCGCAAAGCCGGTGGGGCCGGTATCTGCTACACCATAAAGATAGGCCGCCACCAGCGGCAAGTCTATCTGGAGGAGGGCCGGTGGTTCATAGAGCGCAAAATGTCATAAGCCAAAAAGCGCGTCTTTTCCCCGGATTTCATGTATACATTGCGAAAAGCAGGATTTAAATAGTACAATACATAAATTTTCATTGACTTATCGCATCGGCACTTAAACATATTTCGCCGATATATGTTTAGGTTTCGGTGTGTTTTACTCTGTTTGGAGGTCATGCGGTATGGAGACGGCCACTACTTTTTCCAACACTTTCGTGTGTCTGATGGGAATCGGCACGGTGTTTGTGGGCCTGGTTTTTTTAGTACTGATGTGCAAGATTTTAAGCTATCTGGTGCAATGCTCGGAGGCGCGTGAACAGCGGCG
>JAUNBV010000040.1 GCA_030526885.1 Syntrophomonadaceae bacterium | reverse complement strand
GCATCTGGAGCTGATGGTGGACAATCCCTTTTCCCTGCTCAGCCGTATCAAAAACGCGGGCGCGATCTTTATGGGGCATAATACTCCGGAGCCGGTGGGTGATTACTATGCCGGTCCCAATCATATCCTGCCCACCGGCGGCACCGCAAGATTCTATTCCCCGGTGACGGTGGATACCTTTATGAAGGCCAGTAGCCTGATTTACTACACCCCTGAGGGGTTGCATGATGATGCCGACGACATTATCCGGCTGGCCGAGGTCGAAGGGCTGACCGCCCATGCCAACAGCATACGGATACGACGGAAATAGTGCCGGAAAGGAAGGGTGAAATGCATGGACCAAGCGCGCCGGGCGGAGCAAAGCCGCACCACCACGGAGACCGACATAAGACTGACCCTGGTGCTGGATGGAAGCGGTCAGGCGGCCATTGACAGCGGGATCGGATTTTTGGATCACATGCTGCATCTGCTGGCGGTGCACAGCCGCATGGATATTCAGTTGCAGGCCAGCGGCGACCTGGAGGTGGATGAACACCACAGCGTGGAGGATATCGCCATCTGTCTGGGGCGCTGTCTGCGCGAGGCGTTAGGCGATAAGGCGGGCATCCGCCGCTACGGAGAAGCCACCATTCCCATGGATGAGGCCCTGGTGCGGGTGGTCTTGGATATTTCGGGGCGCAGCAGCCTTTTTTATGGGCTTGAAGTGCCCAATGAACGCCTGGGGAACCTGGGACGGGAGAGCGTGGGCGAGTTCTTTGCCGCCCTGTGCCGGGAAGCGGGCATAAATATGCACATCGACCAGATCCGCGGCAGCAATTCCCATCATATAGTGGAGGCCGCCTTCAAGGCGCTGGCCCGCGCCCTGCGGACCGCGGTCAGCATCGATCCCACCGTGCAGGGAGCATGGTCGTCGAAGGGAAATCTGGACTGATGATAGTTGTCGTTGACTATGGCATGGGTAACCTGGCCAGCGTCGGCAATGCCCTGAAAAAGCTGGACTTGCCCTGGCGGATCAGCAGCGATCCCGAGGTGGTGGCTGAGGCCGAACAAGTCATATTGCCGGGGGTGGGGGCGTTTGAGGATGCTATCGCCAGCTTGCGGCGACAGGGCATCGACGCGGCGGTAAAGGATGTGGCGCAACGGGGAGTGCCGCTTTTGGGCATATGCCTGGGGCTGCAGCTATTGTTTACCGAAAGCGAGGAAAACGGCGTCCATCAGGGGCTGGACATCATTCCCGGGCGGGTTGTGCGTTTTGCCGGAATCCCTTATAAAGTACCGCATATGGGCTGGAATAGTGTGCGCTATCGGGCGGACAGCGCGGCGTTTGCCGGTGTGCCCGCCAGCAGTTATTTTTATTTTGTACATTCTTATTACGTGGTTCCCGACCATCCCGGCGATTACGGGATTGAATTCTGTTGCGCGGTAGAGCGGGGAAGGCTGTGGGCCACACAGTTTCATCCGGAAAAATCCGGCGATGCGGGCCTGCGGATACTAAAAAATTTTGCGGAGATTTGAGCTATGATGATCTATCCGGCCATCGACCTCAGGGAGGGGCGCTGTGTGCGGCTCGCCCAGGGCCGAAAGGAAAAACAAACCGTATATTCCGATTCGCCTGCGGCGCAGGCGCAGAGTTTTGCCGCCGAAGGCGCACAATACTTACATATCGTTGACTTGGACGGCGCCTTTGCCGGCGAACCGCGGAACCATGACGCCATCCGCGCCATCGCGCAGGCGGTGGGCATACCGTTTCAGGTGGGAGGCGGACTGCGCACGGTGGAAGCGGTACAGGCGGTGCTGGAACTGGGCGCGGCGCGGGTGGTGATTGGTACCAAAGCGGTGCAGTCGCCGGATTTTATCGCCGATTTACTGGCCCGCTTCGGAGCAGAGTGCATCGTGCTGGGGCTGGACGCCAAGGATGGCATGGTAGCCACCCATGGCTGGGAACAGGCCTCCGAGCAGCGCGTGGAGGAATTTGCGGTCACCATGCGGCAACTGGGCCTGAAGCGCGCCATCTGCACCGACGTTTCCCGCGACGGCTTATTGCAAGGTCCCAATGTGGACTCCCTGCAAAGGGTGGCGGCCGCCAGCGGACTGGAGATCATCGCCTCCGGGGGCGTGGGCACGCTGGAGCATGTCCGCGAGCTGCGCCGTCTGGAAGCGCAGGGCATCAGCGGCGTCATCATCGGCAAGGCGCTGTACGAAAAGAAATTTACGCTGTCTGCGGCCATCACTGCGGGCAGGGGAGAGTAATATGTTGGCCAAACGCATCATACCCTGCCTCGATGTACACGACGGACGGGTGGTCAAGGGCATAAACTTCATCAACCTTCGGGACGCCGGCGATCCGGTGGAGTTGGCGGCGCGCTATGACGCGGCAGGAGCCGACGAACTAATATTTCTGGATATCACCGCTTCGTCCGACCAGCGCGCCACCATGGTGGATGTAGTGCGGCGCACCGCCGAGCAGATATTCATCCCCTTCGCGGTGGGCGGGGGCATCCGCAGCCTTGAGGATGTGCGCACGATGCTCAACGCCGGCGCCGACAAGGTATCCATCAACTCCGCCGCCATAAAGCGCCCGGAGTTAATCCGGGAGGCCGCGTTGCGCTTCGGTAGCCAGTGCATAGTAGTAGCCATCGACGCGCGGCGCAGCGGCGATTCATGGGAGGTCTATATCAACGGCGGGCGCACTCCCACCGGCCTTGATGCCATAGAGTGGGCGCGGCAGGCCGCCGCGCTGGGCGCCGGTGAAATCTTGCTCACTAGTATGGATCAGGACGGCACCGCTGACGGTTACGATCTGAAACTCACCGCCCGCATAGCCGATGCCGTTTCCATACCGGTCATCGCTTCCGGCGGCGCCGGAAACCTGGAGCATCTATACGAAGCCTGCATTGCCGGTAAGGCCGATGCGGTGCTGTGCGCTTCGATTTTTCACTATCAGCAGCATACTATAGATGAGGCCAAGCAATACCTGAAAGCCAAAGGAGTGGAGGTCAGAACATGCTAGATACCCTTAAATTCGATAAAGACGGGCTCATACCCGCCGTCATCCAGGATGTTAATACCGGCGCGGTACTGATGCTGGCCTGGATGAACGCCGAATCGTTAATGCGCACCATGGAGAGTGGCAGGACCTGTTTTTATTCCCGCAGCCGGCAGGAGTTGTGGAGCAAGGGCGAAACCTCCGGTCATGTACAGCGGGTAAAAGATATCCGCTATGACTGCGACGCCGACGCGGTGCTGATTCGGGTGGAGCAGACCGGCGCCGCCTGCCACAGTGGCCATTACTCCTGTTTTTACCGCGATCAGAACGGGCAGGAGGTAGAAGCGGCCATCGTCGATACCGACCCCGCCTATGAAGGCAAGGCAGGCCCCGGCATCCTCTATGAGCTGATGGACGTAATCAAGGAGCGCAAGGCCAAACGCCCCGAGGGTTCATACACCACCTATCTGTTCGATAAAGGCATCGACAAGATACTAAAAAAAGTAGGCGAGGAAAGCGCCGAAGTAATCATCGCGGCGAAAAACCATATTCCGGCGGAGATCACTTACGAAACCGCCGACCTGTTTTACCATCTGCTGGTGCTGTTGGCCCAGGAAGAAGTGGAATTGGACGCCGTCTTCGCCGAGCTGAAATCGCGGAGATAGAGGACGGAGAAGGAACGGTAGCCGCCGGTGTGGGCAGCAGGGTCATAATTACCTAACAGCGGACCGGTCAGGGGAGAATTGAAAGGAGTATTTATTTGGAATCGCAACTATGGATTGATATTTTACAGATAGTGGCGGCTTTGCTGCTGGTAGCTTTAAATGCATTTTTTGTGGCGGCGGAATTCGCTTTTGTGCGGGCGCGCCCCACGCATATCGAGCAGTTGGCCCAGGAAGGCAACCGCGTTGCGGGGCTGGCCCGCGAGGGAATAATCCATCTGGACGCTTACCTCTCGGTGTGTCAGTTAGGCATCACTCTCGCCAGTCTGGGCCTGGGGTGGCTGGGTGAACCGGCTATTGCCGGCCTGCTGGAGCCGATGCTGCTGAAATGGGGTATCGTTTCGCCGGTGGCGGTACATTCGATCGCCATTGCGGTGGCGTTCCTGCTCATTACCTTCATGCACGTGGTATTTGGTGAACTGGCCCCCAAAACACTGGCCATCCAGCGGGCGGAGCGCATGGTGCTGTGGTTGGCGGTGCCCATGCGCGGCTTTTACTACCTATTCTATCCCGCCGTGGTGGCCCTGAACGGTACGGCGCAGCTAATCCTCAAGCCCTTTGGGATTAACGATATGAGCGAGAGCGAGCTTACCCATACCGAGGAAGAGCTAAGTATGCTGATTCGCCAGAGCTGGCGTGGCGGGCATATCGATGCCCAGGAGCAGGAACTGCTGCAAAACGTGTTTCGTTTTGAACGGCTGGTGGCCCGCGATATAATGGTGCCGCGGCCGGAAACGGTATTTTTCTATCTCGAAAACAGTTTTGAAGAAAATATGGAACTGGCGCAAAAAACCGGGCACACGCGCTTTCCGGTGTGTGATGACTCCCCCGATAAAATAGTGGGTTTACTGCATATCAAGGACATGATGTACGGATTGCGCGATCAGGAGCATCGTTGGCAGCATTATATCCGCGACATCGTGTTTGTGCCCGAAGGTATGGGGCTGGATGATCTGTTGGAGATATTAAAGGAATCACACCAGCATATGGCGGTGGTGATGGATGAATACGGCGGTACCGCAGGTATCGTGACGCTGGAAAATCTGATGGAAGAGCTGGTGGGTGATATCTACGATGAATTCGACCCCTCCGAACCGCTGGACAGTGACGGCGAGGGGCGATTGCTCAGCGGACGTATGCTGATCGGCGAGGTGGAAAAGATGCTGGACATAGACTTGGTGGAGGGCGAGGATGAATACGATACGCTGGGCGGCTATGCGCTGGGCTGTCTGGCCCATCGCCCCAAGGTAGGGGAAACTATCGACATAGCTGGCGGCTATCGCCTGGAAGTACAGAAAGTGCGGGGAACCAGGATCGACCTGTTGCGGTTGCATAACCCCGGTGAGAACAAGGTCGCGGAGTAAGCGGCTAATCTTTGAACATAAAGGCGGGCTTGGCCCGCCGTATTTTTTTTATCACCCAACCGATGATGAGAGCCAGGATGAGCAGGGGTATCAGCGCTATGCCCAGCACAATGAAAGCGATCTTATTGGGCTGCTTCACTAAATCGACGATATTGGTGCTGTCATCGATTATCTTGCGCCCCTGAGCGGAGTCATAGTATTCCGGCACCACCGGAATTGAGTCCTGGGGAGGAAAGGACTCTAAATAAGTAGCCAGAGCCACCCACTCCTTCAGTTCGTTTCCATTGGCATCGTAGATTATATGCTGCTCAAGCTCGTTGATGGGTTGTCCGTTCCTGTCGCGCGGGGTGACACAAATCAGGCCGTAGGTGAAGTCTTCTATGAGGTGCAGCATCTGCGCCGGGTATAGGCTGGTGATTACGCGGTATAGCCGCTGGTCTTCGATATCTCCCCAGGTGCCGTTGGCGTGGCGCAGTTTTATCTCGGTCACGCGGTTGAGCGGCAGGCGATGGGGGTTAAAGGTATAGGTAATGCCGCTGCAGTAAAGGCGCACGTCCGGCATGAAATCCGACACCGTCGCGTCTATCTCTGCCGCCCTTTTTATATCTTCTCCGGTGACATAAAAGCTGACCAGCGGATATCCGGACAAACCGTCATTTCCGTAGCCTATGGCGCTTATGTTGAAAACATCGGATACGGTGATGTCTCCTTCGCCGAAGGAAGCCCGCACCGCGCCGGACGGCACCAGCGCCAGATGGATGGGATCATCGCCGTTATCCCCCTCCAGACTATTTACGGAATATATATAGGAGTCAGTGATAAGGTTGCCCAGAGTATCCTCGCCCTGCAGGGTTCCAAAGTCTTTTATGGCGGTAAAGGCAAAGGGGCTGGTAGCCAGTAACGCATCAAATCTGTAATCAAACAAATTGAGATACTGGCGCTGTACCTTGCGCTTAAAAGCGGCGATGTTGGCTTGCAGGTCGGCATCGCTGTCCAGGGTTTCGTCGACAGGGATAAGCTTATAATCCTCCACCTGCCAGCGTCCGTCGGCGGTACACACCAGGTTCAGGCTGCCCAGCCACGCACCGTAACAGCCTGCTGCGGCGATGACCGTATCGCCGATGATGACCGGTTGTTTAAGCGTATTATGGGCATGGCCGCTGATGATGAGGTCGATTTCCGGTACTGCCGTCGCCAGCAGTTGATCCTCCGAGGTTCGGGAATCGCCTGAAGTGCCGCAGTGAGACAGGCATACGATCATATCCGGAGGCGAGTCGCTTTGCTCCAGTGCGGTTACTACTCTCTGGGCGGACGTTACCGCATCCTCAAAAACTATGCCGCTGTCGGCGATAAAACTACCCGCATTCAAGCCCATCAAACCGAAGAGCGCTATGCGCAGGCCCTGCTTTTCCATGATGATATACTCCGCAGCTCCGTAGTGCTTGAGCGCCTTTTGCAGTTTAATCACGCTGTCGCCGTGGGTTTCGTCCGCCCGGCTGGCCGACCAGTCGATGTTGGAATAAACTAAGGCCGGCAGCGCATCGCCGCGGTCGGCTGCAACGTCCAGCATGGCGGCCAGTCCCGCGCTGCCGGCGTCAAACTCATGATTGCCAAGGGTGACGGCATCGTAGCCCATCTGCCCCATCAGCATCAGCTCGGCGGCTTCAGTGCTAAAGATAGTATGATACAGGGTGCCCATGGCAAAATCACCGGCATCTACCAACAGCAGCTCGCCTTTCTCCTCCCGCTCCTGATCGATTACGGTTTTGAGGCGGGCAAAGCCTCCGCGCTCGGCGTATACTCCGTCGCGCAGTTCGCTCACGGGCTCCAGATTGGAATGCAAATCATGAGTGAAAAGCACCCTAAGCGTAGCGCCCTCTTCGGCGGCTAAGGCAGTCGGGCCCAGGGATAACAGCAGGCTTAAACACAGCACAATCGTGCAGATACACCATTTTTTCATACCCATAATTCTCCCGGTAGTTTGGTATATCAACAGGATTCCCCGCCGGGGCCCTCATTCCTGCCCATAGTGATATGTTTGCTTTACAAACGGGTGGGATCAGCGGGTCGGAAGCGGGATTCATCCACTGCCAGCGCGCGTTTAATCTCCTTTAGCATCGGTTCGCGTTCATAGGGCAGCATACCGGCGATATTCCAGTAATTGGAGACATGGTCGCTGGTGACCATGGTCTGCTGGCAATTGGCATTGGCGATTAATAGGCCGATTTCCTGCAGGGCCTGATGCGGGGTCAGCGGCACGAACTTACCGCTACGGTAATCGTGGTACAGGGGCGTGCCGGGTACCGGGACCAGAGTGCGCAGGCGCAGGAAGTCCGGGGAAAAGGCGCTCACGGTGCGCGCACTGTTCAAAGCGTGGTCATGGCTGAGTTCCTTGCCTCCCGCGCCCACCAGATAATACTCGCTGAGCTCAATGTCGGCGGCCTTGATAGCGGAACCGGCGCGAATGACAGCCTCGCTGTCGGCGCCTTTGCACAGCAACTCCAACACGGCATCATCGCCGCTCTCCATTCCCATGTGGATGCGTTTTAACCCCGCCGCCCGCAGGCGGCGAAAATCTTCAGGCCCCTTTTTGCCGGCATATTTGGCCGAGCCGTACACCGTGATGCGTTGCAGCCAGGGAAACAACTCATGGGAGTACTCGAATATGTCCACCAGCTGATCGGTTTTCAGGATAATAGTATTGCCGTCGGGAAAAAACAGAGAACGGATAGCGGGCAGATGCTCATGGTAATGATTGCGAGCCGACAGCAGATCCGCTTTGATATCCTCCACCGGGCGCACTTTGAATCGTTGGCCCTTATACATGGGGCAAAAGGTGCATTTATTATGCGGGCATCCGATAGTAGCCTGGATTAGCAGGCTTTCGGCTTCACTGGGCGGTCGATATACCGTTCCTTCATAGCGCATGTGAGGAATCACGCTCCTTGTTAATAAAAGCTTAACAGATTAATAAAGTGGAGAAAAGTATATTATCTTTGTAAATTAATGTTGTTTTCCGCGCCAAAA
This sequence comes from Syntrophomonadaceae bacterium, assembly GCA_030526885.1. Lineage (GTDB taxonomy): Bacteria > Bacillota > Syntrophomonadia > Syntrophomonadales > Syntrophomonadaceae > JAUNBV01. Next base: position 5,179 of record JAUNBV010000040.1, on the reverse strand, counting down.
TGAATTATAGTTAGTTTGTATATAAATATTATTTGTACGGACGAAGGAGAGAATATTATATGTAAGGAGGAAAGCATTTGATTACGTTTTCACGATTAGAGCGTTATGAAGGCAACGAAGTCCTGTTTGAGCTGGTGCTGATGTCGGCGATATCCTCCCTGGTAGGAGAGCCTTTGCATATTCATGCCGAGGGTCTGCGCGGCACAGGAAAAACCACCATCATGCGCGCGATACAGGATGTTTTGCCGCCCATCACCCGTATTAAAGGATGTATTTATAACTGCGATCCCCACGCTCCGCATTGTCCCCGCCATCGCGACCTCTCTACGGAGGAGGTGGCGGCATTGGGAACGGAGGAAATTCGCATGCCCTTCCTCGAGATATCCCACTCGGCCCGGGTTGGCACCGTGGCCGGCAGCATTGATTTGAGCAGCCTGACCGATGTCACCAAGCCGGAGGCCCAGCTTTTGCCCGGACTGATACCGCAGGCTCATCGCGGCATCATTTTTATTGATGAAATTAACAGGTTGGCGGATACTTCCCCGGAAATAACCGATATATTGCTGGATGTCATGGGCAACAAGCCGGGACATCTCCAGATTGAGGAAGCCGGTCTGCCCACGGTGGATTTGCCGGTAAGCGTATCCGTATGGGCCGCCTCCAACCCGGATGAGGACCCCGGCGCCCTGGAAGAGATTCGCCGTCAGCTCTCCGACCGCTTTGACATGGTGTGCTACATGGGCCGTCCCGACAACGTGGATGCCATTGCTAAAATGCTCCGGGAAAACTCCCATAGCTATAAAATCGATAAAAAGGTGGACGACAAATCTGCCGCCCGGGAAGAAGCGGCTCAAGAGCAAAACGAAAAATACCGCGCCGATATAATTCGCTGGGCCGGGGTCTATGCCAAAGCCGAGTTGCCGGATTTCCTGCGCAACTATATCGCCCGGCTGTACATCAAATACAACCTGGAGAGTATCCGCGCTATCGAAGCCATGCAACAGGGCGCGTTGCTGTATTCGGTGCTCCGCAACCGCGATCAGGCCATGCTGGCCGATGTTACCCATATCATACCCCAGGTACTGCGCCACCGCGTGGGCAGTGATGTATTGCTTAAGCTCACCAACGACAGCGATCTTCGCGGCACCCGTGAGGGCGTGCTGAACAGCCGTAGCCGCAAGCGCTCGGATGACAGAGATAAAAAAATAGACGAAAACTATTTTTCCAGCAACGCCCGCTCTATGAAGGGCATGGGACGCAATGAACTGGTTCAGACGGAAAAGAAATTGAATCCCGATGCCGAATAGAGGTGATTGCGGATGCAAGAATTTGATGCCGGGCGTGTCGCCAATGCGGAAGCCGTAGGAAACTATCTCAATTTGTATTTCAGCCAGAATGAAGGCGTGCGTTTAGGCGAATCCAGCGTGGTCAGCCGTAGGGCACACGCTCGTATGCCTGAAAAACGCATAAAAGGGCAGATCCGCATCCTCACCAACCAGGATGCCGGCAAGCATTATCTGGACTATATCGATGAAGACCAGGTAGTTCATATCGACATCTATCATCAGCCCGGAGATATCGATCCCGTATACATCGCCCGGGCGATTTACCGCGCTTTTGAAAAATATATCCTGCAGCAAGACCCCCAGCTAAAATATGCCGAAGCGGAATATGACCGCATATTGCACGACCATTTGCGGCAGGTAATCCTGTCCTGTAACGGCGGCTTCGGGGAGCTGTATGAGCTGGTGCAGGGTCGTATAAGGCCATTGGAAGGCAACGATGAAGGCCGCGGGCACATCCACATTCTGGCCCGATTCCAGCGCGAAAACTACCGTTTGGTGTATGTTATCGCCATTGCCGTCGAGGAAGCCTTAAGCGATATCGATATAAAACCGGCCAAAGTGAGCAACATAACCCACGGCAAGCAGAAGGAAACGCAGGAGGACTTTTCCGATTACCTGCGCCTGCCCTGGAAAACCTTTAAAGGGCATACCCATATGACCCTGCCGGACAAGGAAAACGTCAACATGCTGGTGGTCAAGTTGGCCGAGCGTTTGGGCGGGGTAAAGGAAATAGAAGAATTTATGGATAGCTATTCCACCAATGTGTTTCGCCGCAAAGGCATGGAGGAGCAGAGCAAGAAATGGGGCGACATAGAAGACCTGGTGGACCAGATGGAGGAACTGGATATCATAAAAAACACCCCGTTGGGCAAAGTGCTGACTAAAAACGGCGCCAGGCTCAAGGAATATATGGTGCTGCACGAGGTGGAACTGGAGACCGAAATACGCCGCAACATCCGCCGTATGCCCGGTTCCGGCAACAGCCGCTATAAAAAGCTGGGCAGCAGCGACCGCAAGAGAAGCCCCATCGAATTTGTAAACTACCAAAAGACCATCCGCAACACCGGCGGTTCTTGGGGCGGTAATCTGGCTGTGCCCAGCACTATCGTACAGGCTAAAATCAACTCGGTGATGCGCGGCGATTCCCGTCTCACCATAGACAAGACCGATCTGCACTACTACGATAAAAAGACGTATATTCCCATCGACATTTGCCTATTGCTGGACGCATCCGGCAGCATGGCCGGAGATAAGCGGCAGGCCGCCTGCTATCTGGCCCAGCACCTGCTGCTCACCGGGCGTGAGCGCGTAGCCGTAGTGACCTTTCAGGATCGCATGGCTCGCGTGGCTGTGCCGTTTACCAAAAATCTCGCCGCCTTAAACACCGGGCTGGCTTCCATAAATCCTTCCGGCCTGACTCCGCTGACCCATGGCATCGTCACCGCCATGAAGCATATAGAGCGCACCCGCGCTAAAAACCCCTTGATGGTGCTGATTACCGACGGTCTGCCCAATGTCCCCAAATGGACGGTGGACGCCAGAGCGGACGCCCTGCAAGCTGCGGAAGAAATCAAAGAAAAGAAAGTTAGGTTCATCTGCATTGGCATGGAAGCCAACAAGTATTATCTCGAAAAACTGTGCGATGCGGCGGATGGCGCCCTCTATCTGGTGGATGACCTAAACAAAGGCAACCTCATCAACATCGTGCGCCACGAGACCAGACAGATTAAATATGATTTGGATAATTAAACCTGGGCGGGGCCGTTGTTATTAAGGTAAGCAAGTAAAATCCCACTAGTCAATAACCAAAGCACTATAATAAACACCCCCCTATTATCGGCATGTGGAGCCGAATAACGGGGGGTGGTATGGTTCAAGCCCCTGATGGGGGATGATGCCGGCAAGATCGGGCATCTTAACCCGTGCCGCGCCGGATAGAGCGGGAGCGCTCAACCCTGCTCCCGGTACCACTTCTGCAGTCCATGACTGTTTTCAATCCCTATCCCCACCAGCTTGATTTGCGTGCCGCTGTTGCCGAAGGCTACCGCGGCTTTTATAGCGCTCAAATTCGTGCGCTTTTGCAATATGGACTGCGAGCAGTCCAGAGATTGGAGGCGGCGGCGGGCCAACAGGGTGGTAATGAGCGTTACGCGTCGTCGGCGCAACAGCAGCCGGTTGCCCTCCAACTGCCAGCCGGCGTCCTTATACTGACGATAAGCCAGCCAGATAAAGAGCGGGAGCAATACCAGTGCATAGTAGCCATGGGGCACCAATAAACACCATACTGCCAGCATAAGGGAGATAGGCAGTAGTAAGACTACGAAATAACGGGTGGCGGCGCGGCGTGGAATCGGTTTTACCGTCATTGCGGATATCGCCAGTTCGGGTACCGTGACCTGTAGAAACTCGGTCAGCTCCGATCGGCGCAGAAGGGGATAAAGTACTGAGGCCTCCGCATTTCCGGTGGAACTGCCGGCCATAATGACTTTGAGCCGGCACAAACCCAGGGGCTGTTGGATGATATTTTCCATAATCTGCACCGCCTGGATGCGCCGGCGGGGCAGGGCAATCTGGCGCCGGGTCAGCAATCCGCGGCTGATGAGGATTCGGTCGCCCTCTACCACCAGCCTAAAATTGGCCCATTGCATCACCTCACTGATGAAAGCCAGAAGCCAGGCCGCTAAAAGTGCCGCCAGCCCCAATAAGATTACTATTAGCCAGCCCAGATCCAGCATATTGTACATATATTTTTCCATCACACCGCCGATGTCGCGGTTGGGAAACAACTGCTCTATCTGACTCACCAGGGCGAACAGGCCGGAGAAGATCAAGAGTACGCGGCTGGAACTGGCCGCCGCCAGCAGCAGGTCGCGGCCCAAGAGACGGTATTCCGGATAGTCGGGCTGCTGTTCGGGGTGGGTGTCGCCTGTACTGTGCCCCGCCTGCAGCAGTTGGCGCAGTTGCCTGGCTTGTTCGCGGCGGAGGCTGTATAAATCGGCTTCCGCTTTGGCCGAGCCGCCGGCAGTTTCCACCTTGACTCCGGTGAGTCCCAGCAGGCGCTGCAGCACATTTTCGCTGAGCTGCACATTTTGGATGCGCTCCAGCGGGATGTAACGTTTTTTGCGCGCCAACAGCCCATACTCCAGCCGCAGTTCATCATCCTCGATGTAATAAACATAACGATACCACCAGGCAATGGAATATATGCTATAAAGCAGCAAGATAGCGCCGGAGGCGGGCAACAGCCAGCGCCGCCCCATATCGGTGCCCAGCAGGATAATGATGGTGGGCAGCAGGGCATTAATAATCATACGAATGTTTTTGATAAAAGAGTCAACTATGCCAAAGGGATGAGTGCGCTGCCGTTCAGACATCTTCATCCACCACCCGCGCGAGCAGCGATATCTTTTCCCTGAGTTCTGCCGCCACTGCGTCGGCCAGAGCCGGTATGTGATGGCGGCCTGCCGCGGTAGCGATGATGACGGTGGACAGGCCAAAGCTTTTCAACAGCGGCCCCTGCTCGGTGTCCACGTGTTGTACCCGCACCATGGGAATAATGACATGATGACGTATGAGCACGCCGTAGCGCAATTCTATCTGCTGTTCCGTGACTAGATAGCGCCAGGTGCGCCAGCGGATCGACGGAGCCAGCAACACGCTGTAAACGGTAAGGGCCAGCACCAGCAGCGCGCCTGGCAGTATGAGCTCCCGCGGCCAGATGGACAGCAAGCATAGAGCGATTAACCCCGCCAGTGCGAGCCAGTAAACCAGCCCGGTCAGCGCCCCGCTGATGCGCCAGTAAGGAAGCGCCTTCGGGTCAATAGGCAGATATT
>JAUNBV010000039.1:3508-13393 GCA_030526885.1 Syntrophomonadaceae bacterium | reverse complement strand
GGTGCGCACCACCTGTGGTTCCAGGATATTGGAAAACTTTGTGCCCCGCTATGACGCCACGGCGGTGGCGCGGCTGAAGGCGCAGCAGGGCATATTGCTGGGCAAGCTGAACATGGACGAGTTTGCCATGGGTTCATCCACCGAGCATTCCGCTTTTTTCAGCACCGCCAACCCCTGGGATATAAGCCGGGTGCCGGGGGGTTCCTCCGGCGGTTCTGCCGCAGCGGTGGCGGCGCGGCAGGTACCCTTTGCCTTAGGCACCGATACCGGCGGCTCCATTCGCCAGCCGGCGGCATTTTGCGGCATCGTGGGCTTGAAGCCCACCTATGGGCGGGTATCCCGCTGGGGCGTGATTGCCTTCGCTTCCTCGCTGGACCAGGTGGGCACTTTCACCCGCGATGTGGAGGACTGCGCCGCGGTGATGAACGTTATTGCCGGTCGCGACCCGCTGGACGCTACCAGTGCGGAGGTATCGGCGCCGGATTACACTTCGTTCCTGCATCGGGATATCCACGGCCTGAGGATTGCCTATCCCCGCGAGTATTTTCAGGAGGGCGTAGCCCCGGCCATCAAATCAAAGGTGATGGACGCTCTGAAGGTGTTTGCAAGCTTGGGGGCGGTGGTGGAGGAGGTGTCGCTGCCGCACAGCCGTTACGCGCTGTCCGCTTATTACATCGTGGCTCCGGCGGAGGCCAGCGCCAATCTGGCCCGTTTTGACGGGGTGCGCTACGGCCTGCGCGACCAGAGCGCGGCCACGGTAATGGATATGATGTGTCAAACCCGCGCCCAGGGCTTCGGCGACGAGGTCAAGCGCCGCATCATGCTGGGCACCTACGCTTTGAGCTCCGGCTATTATGACGCCTATTACGTCAAGGCGCTGAAGGTGCGCCGCCTTATCGCGGAGGATTTTGAAAAAGTATTTAAGGATTTTGACCTCATTGTGTCGCCTACCACGCCTACTACCGCGTTTGCCCTGGGCCATGCCGGCGGCGACCCGCTGACCGAGTATATGAACGATATCCTCACCGTACCCGTCAACATGGCGGGGCTGCCGGGCATGTCCATCCCCTGCGGGCTGGAGGAAGGCTTGCCGGTGGGATTGCAGCTTATAGGCCAAGCTTTTGACGAAGGCACTATGCTCCGCGCCGCCCATGCTTTCGAGCAGGCCACGGAACACCATAAATTACAGCCGGCGGGGGTGATATAAATGACGGGAAATTTTGAAGCTGTCATCGGATTGGAGGTCCACGCGGAGCTGAAAACCGCCACCAAGATTTTCTGCTCCTGTTCCACCGCTTTCGGAGCGGAGCCCAATACCCAGGTATGTCCGGTATGTTCCGGTTTTCCCGGTATGCTGCCGGTGTTAAACCGCGAGGTGGTGAATATCGCTATCAAGGCGGGGCTGGCGATGAATTCGGACATTCCGCCGGTGTGTAAGTTTGACCGCAAAAACTATTTCTATCCCGATTCGCCGAAAGCTTATCAGATATCGCAGTTTGATCAGCCGGTGTGTGTCGGGGGCTATCTGGATATCGAGCTGGACGGCGTCACCAAGCGGATAGGCATTACCCGCGCCCACATGGAAGAGGATGCGGGCAAGCTGGTGCATCAGGGCGATATCAGCACCACTACGTTTTCGCTGGTGGACTTGAACCGCTGCGGCGTGCCGCTGTTGGAGATCGTGTCCGAACCGGATATGCGCTCCGCCCGGGAGGCGCGGGCTTATGCGGAAAAACTGCGCTCTATCCTGTTGTTTGCGGGAGTGTCCGACTGCCGCATGCAGGAGGGTTCGCTGCGCTTTGACGCCAACGTATCGGTGCGCCCGCGCGGCCAGCAGGAATTTGGTACCCGTACTGAAACCAAGAACTTAAACTCCTTTTCCGCGCTGGAGCGGGCGGTGGAATATGAGATTCGCCGCCAGATCGAAGCCATCGAGGATGGGGAGCGCATCATTCAGGAAACCCGCACCTGGGACGAGGAAAAGGGCGTGACCCGCGCCATGCGCTCCAAGGAAGAAGCCCATGATTATCGTTATTTTCCCGAACCCGATCTGCCGCCCATTCATATCGACGATGCGTGGCGGGAGCGGATACGGGCCGCTATGCCGGAGCTGCCGGATGCGGCCCGGGAGCGGCTGGTGCGGGAATGCGGACTGCCGGAATATGATGCCGGCGTACTCACCGTTACGCCGGACAGCCTTAAGTTTTTCGATGAAGCCCGCCAACTGGGCGGCGACCCCAAGGCCCTGTCCAACTGGATGATGGGCGAGTTGAACCGGCTGCTGAACCTTAACGCCATGGAGCTGGAGGATTGCAAAATAACCCCGGTGCATCTCACCGATATGCTGAAGATGATGGAGTCCGGCCAGATCAGCGGCAAGATGGCCAAGACGGTGTTTGAGGAGATGTTTGCCACCGGCCATCCTCCCCAGCAGGTGGTGGAAGAAAAAGGCATGGCGCAGATTTCCGACGCGGACAGCCTTTGGCCCATTATTGCCGAGGCGGTAGCGGCCAATCCCAAGGCTTTGGAGGATTATAAAAACGGCAAGCAGAAAGCCTTCGGCTCCTTTGTGGGGCAGATAATGAAGGCCACCAAAGGCCAGGCCAATCCGGCTATGGTCAATGAATTATTGAAGCAATATTTGGATGGGGGGAATGTTTAAATGCAGTGGATCGAGCGCAGGGAGCATGATTGGTTTGAAGAAGAAGGCTCCAAGGTCTTTCTGGTGGATACCACGCTGCGCGATGGCGAACAGACGGCGGGGGTGGTGTTTTCCAATGCGGAAAAGGTCCGTATCGCGCAATATCTGGATGCCATCGGGGTAGATCAGATCGAAGCCGGGATTCCGGTCATGGGAGGCTTTGAAAAGAATTGCATCAAGGAGATTGTAGGGCTGGGCTTAAATGCCAGTATCATGGCCTGGAACCGCGCGGTGATAGATGACATAAAGGAATCCATCGACTGTGGCGTGGATGCGGTGGCGATTTCTATCTCCACCTCCGATATCCATATCGAGCATAAGCTCAACACCACGCGCACTAAAGTGCTCAGGCAGATGCGCGATGCGGTGAGCTTTGCCAAGGATAACGGCTTGTATGTCTCGGTAAACGCCGAGGACGCGTCGCGCTCCGACATGGAATTCTTAGTGGAATTCGCTTTGGTGGGCAAGCACGCCGGGGCCAACCGCCTGCGCTTTTGCGATACCGTAGGCACCCTGACCCCGCTGTCCGCTTACCGCTACATAAATGTACTGCGCGGCGCGGTAGGGCTGGATATCGAGATGCACACCCACAACGACTTCGGCATGGCCGGAGCCAACGCGTTGGCCGGTATATACGGCGGCGCCAACTATGTGGGGGTCACGGTGAACGGCCTGGGTGAGCGGGCCGGCAATGCCAGCTTGCAGGAAATGATCATGTCCCTGCGGCACCTGATGAATCTGAGTATCAAATACGATACCACCATACTGCGTGAAGTGGCCGAGTATGTGGCCGAGGCCAGCGGACGCCCGTTGCCGGTGAGTTCGCCCATCGTGGGCTCCAACATCTTTGCCCACGAATCCGGCATCCACGGCGACGGGGTAATCAAAAACCCGCTGAATTACGAAGTGTTTAAACCCGAAGAAGTGGGCCTGCTGCGGCAGATCGTTATTGGCAAGCACTCCGGCGCGGCGGCCATCAAGAGCAAATTTGCCGAATACGCTATCCCCATTACCGAAGAGGAAGTAAAAGCTGTGCTGTCCAAGGCGCGGCATCTGTCCATCGAGAAGAAACGCTCCCTGTTTGACAAAGAAATTATGATGATATTTGCCGATATGAAGAGAAAGGAAGATTAAACGACGTGGGAAAAACCATTGCCGAAAAGATTTTATCCGCCAAATGTGGCGCCGAGGCGAAAGCCAATGACATCGTAGTGGCCGCGCTTGATTTCGTGATGGGGCAGGACGGGACCTCCGGACTGGCTATCAATGCCTTGGGCGAGATGGGGAAACGCGAGGTGTTCGACCCGCAAAAAATCGCCATGGTGATCGACCACAGCGCCCCTTCGCCCTTGCAGGGGGTATCTAAGCTGCATAAGCAGATGCGCGAATTCGCCCGCGAGCAGGGCATTCATTTTTATGACATCGGCGACGGCGTATGCCATCAGTTGGTGCCGGAGCAGGGGCATGTGGTGCCCGGCGACCTGGTGATCGGGGCCGATTCCCATACCTGTACTTACGGCGCGATCAACGCCTTTTCCACCGGAGTGGGCTCCACCGATCTGGCCGCCGGGATGAAAGCCGGCAAGCTGTGGTTCAAAGTGCCGGAGAGTTTCCGCTTCAATATCAACGGCGTGTTGCCCCCTGGCGTATATTCCAAAGACCTCATTCTATATCTGATCGGGGATGTGACCGCCGATGGGGCCACCTACATGGCGGCGGAATACGTCGGCGAAGCCATCGACGCCTTATCGGTGGAGGCGCGCTTTACCATCAGCAATATGGCCATTGAAATGGGGGCCAAGTGCGGCCTGATGAAAGCCGACGCCAAGACGGTGGAATGGGTAAAAGCCCATGGCCGCCGCGCCCCGGTAGTCACCGACCCCGACCCCGACGCCGTCTATGCCCGGGTCAAGGATTATGACGTAAGCCGTCTCGCGCCGCAGGTAGCCAAACCCCACACGGTGGACAACGTATGCCCGGTGAGCGAAGTGGCGGAAGTCGAGATACAACAGGGCGTCATCGGCACCTGTACCAACGGCCGCATGGAGGATTTGCGTATCGCGGCGGACATCTTGCGGGGGCGCAAGATTCATCCCGACTGTCGCCTGATCGTAGCGCCCTCCTCCCGCGCCATAATGCTGCAAGCCATGCGCGAAGGGCTAATCGCCGATTTCATAGAGGCCGGAGCGGCGGTAGTCACCCCCGGCTGCGGCCCCTGCGTGGGTACCCACAACGGCGTACCCTCCGACGGAGAAAGCGTCATTTCCACCGCCAACCGCAATTTCAAGGGCCGCATGGGCAATCCCGAAGCCTTCGTCTACCTGGCCTCACCCGCCACCGTAGCCGCCTCCGTGCTCACCGCCCGCATCAGCGATCCGCGGGAAGTATAGCGGCGGCCCAAGGGTTTAGAAAATAAATCATCAGGAGGAGAACGTGATGTTGTTACAGGGCAAGGTTCATAAATTTGGCGACGATGTAAATACGGATTATATAATTTCCGGCCGCCATAAGTTTAAGACGCTGGACATGAGGGAACTGGCCAAACATGTGATGGAGGATTTGGACCCCGACTTTTACAGCAAAGTGACCGCCGGCGATTTCATCGTGGCCGGGCGCAACTTTGGCTGCGGTTCCTCGCGCGAGCAGGCCCCGCTGGCCATTATCAACGCCGATATCAGCGCCGTGGTGGCGCAGTCCTTCGCGCGCATATTCTATCGCAACTGCATAAATACCGGCCTGCCGCTGGTGGAGTGCGACACCACGCACATCGACCCCGGCGACGAGCTCACCATCGACCTCGGCGGCGGCGTGCTGCACAATGTCACCAAGGGCATGGACATCCCCATCACCCCCCTGCCCCCGGTGATGCTGAAGATACTGTCCGAAGGCGGTCTGGTGGAGCACTTCAAAAAGCACGGCGAATTCAACTTCGATTAAATAGTACAGGAGCGTAGCGAAATATGAGCGATTTTCAGGGAGCAAAGATCACCATAAAAGACGGAGTATTACAAGTGCCGGATTATCCCATCATCCCTTTTATCATCGGCGACGGTACCGGGCCCGATATCTGGCGCGCCGCCTCGCGGGTGCTGGAAGCGGCGGTGGACAAGGCCTACGGCGGAAAAAAAAGCATCGTGTGGCAAGAGGTGCTGGCCGGCGAAAAAGCTTTTGACCTCACCGGCGAATGGCTGCCACAGGCGACTTTGGACACCATCGGGGAATACCTGATAGCCATCAAAGGCCCCCTCACCACCCCCATCGGCGGCGGCATCCGCTCGCTGAACGTGGCTTTGCGGCAGGAGCTGGATCTTTATACCTGCCTGCGCCCGGTGCGCTGGTTTACCGGCGTACCCTCGCCGGTCAAACGCCCGCAGGACGTCGACATGGTGATTTTCCGCGAGAACACCGAGGACATCTACGCCGGCATCGAGTACCCGGAAGGCAGCGCGGAAGCCCAAAATTTCTGCAAACCGAGCTCAACGTCACCAAGATACGCTTCCCCTTGACCTCCGGCATCGGCATCAAGCCCGTGTCCGAGGACGGCAGCAAGCGGCTGGTGCGCGCCGCGCTGGACTACGCGGTTAAAAACGGCCGCAAAAACGTCACCCTGGTCCACAAGGGCAATATCATGAAATTTACCGAAGGCGCGTTCAAGCAGTGGGGCTATGAAGTGGCCGAGCGGGAATACGGGGCCTACTGCTTCACCTGGGAGCAATACGACCGCATCAAGGAAGCGGAGGGCGCCCAAGCCGCCGACGCCGCGCAGAGCGCCGCCGAAGCGGCAGGCAAGATTATCGTCAAGGACGCTATCGCCGATATCTTTTTGCAGCAGATAGTGACCCGCCCCCGCGAACATGAAGTGGTGGCCACCTTGAACCTCAACGGCGACTACATCTCCGACGCGCTGGCCGCGCAGGTCGGGGGTATCGGCATCGCGCCGGGGGCCAACATCAACTATCTCACCGGCCATGCCATATTCGAAGCCACCCATGGCACCGCGCCGAAATACGCGGGCCTGGACAAAGTGAATCCCTCCTCCGTCATCCTGTCCGGCGAGCTGATGCTGCGCCATCTGGGTTGGGACGAAGCCGCCGAGCTCATCATCAAAGCCATGGAAGCCACCATCGCCGGTGGCCGCGTGACCTACGACTTCGCCCGCCTGATGGAAGGCGCCACCGAACTGAAATGCTCCGAATTCGCCGACGCCATGATAGCGGCCATCAGGGAGCAGTAGAATTTTTCCCCCGCCTTAAAGCGCTGGGGGATGATGCCATCATAAAAGAGCCGCAGGGAGCGAAATACAAGTAGTCATAAAGACAACCTGTGAACCGAGGGTCAGGGTAAACTGAATACGGAACAAATGATATAAAAGACGAACAGACAGCAGGTAAAACTGCCTGTTCGTCTTAACTATTATGCCACATTTTAGAATTCTTCTGTATTATTCAAAGATGTCTCATAGTCTATTGCCGCACTTTCCGCAAAAGCGAGCGCCGGAAACAACACCGGAGCCGCATTTCGGGCAGAAATTTATTTGCGGGTCGACCTGATAGGTGGCGGGTAAATCCTCATCTTCACTGGAGCCTGTCAGAAACAGCCAGTCGATGTCCTCTCCGTCCTCGCATAAGCCGATGGCTCCGGCGCGCGATACCACATAAAAGCTGTCCTCATCGATGGGGTTTTCACTGTCGCTTGTCTCGGCAAGCGCCAGCAAGCCTTTTACGTCGTATCTATCATTGGATGTGGCAAAGCTCCAACTTTCGCAGAGTGTGGCGGCAAACTCCGCCGCCTCCAGCATGGTAATAAATTTATCCATTACGAAAATCCTCCTTATTTGAACAATAGATTATTACACCGCTTGCAGCGGTCATTTTGTATAGGGTTCATCATGGTGCAGACGTTGCAATAGATGATGCGGTCTTTGGATTTATCGTACTTCTCGTATGTACCGAATTTGGGATGAAATCGCACCCTGTCGCCAACGGAAAGATAATCATACATATGCCGTCCGCTGTCCTTTTCCACGATGGTCTTTTTCTTGCCTGCGTCGGTGTTGATGATCGTGGTATATTCCGTATAGGTTCTGTAATTATCGTCCTCGCCGCCCCTATGCTCGCTTTTCTCCTTGCTGTACTTGTTGACGACTACTCCCTCCCACATGGGCTGTTTGGTTCTTCGCAGCGCCAGAAGGTTAATGACCAGCATGACAAGAGCTATGCCCACGCCGATGACAAGGGATTCTCCAAAGGGGAAATCGTCCATCAGCAGACCAGCGATGGGAAAGCCGATGAGCGGCACGAAAACCAATATCCACATACAACCGATGGAGGATTTCTTATTCTTCTGCGCGGCGGCCAGTATCTCGGGTGAATTACATCTATCGGAAAAGCCGACCAGCCCCGCGCCCCCCTGTGAGGGCATAGGAGCTGTCGCTTGGCTCGGCTCCATCGGCTGCGGCGTTACCGGGTTCACCGCCGCTCCGCAGCCGATGCAAAATTCGGCTCCCTCCGGCAGCGCCATGCCGCAGGCCGTACACACGCCGGGGGCGCTGGCCTGTGTTTTCGCGCCGCAGGCAGAACAGAAAGCCGCTCCCTCCGACAGCTTGCTTCCGCAGTTGGGACAATACATATCGGTATCACTCCTTGCTTCGATTATTCGAGGGACGGCGGGTTTCTTCGCCGTTGTTTTCTTCTTTTTCCCGCGTTTGGATGTGCGTATGACAAGCAGCAGCAAAAGCAGATAACCGATGGGGGCGAGGATGTGATAAAGGATCGCCACTTCGCCCATCTCGCTGAATTCGCACAGCATGGCGGGTTTGTTGACATAGGGGAAAACATCAAGGTAACAGATGCGCTCGGAGCGCGTTTCGCCCTCTTTCAAGCTCGGCCACGCCTCGTCGCTGCTATATATCACATAGCCGTGATACTCCTTGCCGTTTGCCATAAACCAGTAGCCCTTGGAAACGGTGCGGGAGCGGTTTTCCTGCGCTGTCGTATCATCTCGGCGACTGTCATAGCTGTCCACCGTACCCATGACGCTATCTCCCCATATTGCCAGAGCCAGCGTGGAGAGACTCAAATACATGGCAAACAGCAGGACAGCGCAGATAAGGATGAGGATGGGTAGGGGGATGTTTTTGTTCGTTTTCTTCTTTGCCATTGTATTTCCCTCTTTTTCAATCTACCCGCACATATACATGTACATGCTCATTTTCAGAATACTTGCCCGGAATCTGTTCTCCAAGGTATGGACCGGTACGGATATAGTCTTTGCCGTCCTCTACATATCCGTAATAGGTGGCCGCGAGAAGCGATATTGCTCCGGGGGCATATTCCGTCGTAATAGAAGCTGTTTGCGGGTCAAAGGTCATGGCTGTCCGGGTGGTCAAACTCGCACCGTTGACAAAGGCTGTATATTCCAATGTTTTATCGTCTGGGACACCCAAGCGAATAATCGTGTCATAATCCACGCTTTTCCAGCTTCCCTCAAACCATTTTGGGGTGATTCCCGTATTGCCCAGCGGGATCACCGTGGTCTTTTCTGTCACCTTGAAGGTCTGTATCAGGAGCGGGTCGTCCTCAAACATGTCGTCGCCCTTGTTCCATAGGCGAAGCTGGGTGGGGATGCCTGCCTGCATATACCCTAAGATGGTGGCGTCTATTGTTGCCCGCCCGTCCTTGTCCAGAACCGCCGTCCAGTTTTCGTCCACAAAGGCGTCGGGGCGGCAGATGTCAATGGTACAGCCAGCGTATTTGCTTTTTTCACCTTCGGAGATTTCCTCAACGATTTCAAACTCCAGCGGCGCATTGAGAGCCTGTCGCAACTCCGCGGCGTTCTTGCCATAAGCCTTGAGAGAGTCATAGCGAACCCGCTGTGCGACATCCGAAAGTACAGGCTGAAGCCTTTCGCCCAAACGGGCCATATACTGCTCGATGCAATACTCACGAGCGGCGTCTGTTTCGGGAAGAAGCCCCGTGGTGTAGGCGTGCAGACCCGCTTCGTTGGTGGCTACAAGCTGCTCCTCCGGGTCATCGTAGAAATAGCGGGAGCTGTAATTCTCCATGATACCGCGCAGGGCGGCGTTGAACTTCTCCGGGTCGTCGCCACGGTTTTTGTACAGCCCCATGATTCTTGCGTACCATTCGGCCTCCGTCCATGGGTGTATTTCCTCGTTGTAAGCGATA
>JAUNBV010000039.1:0-3498 GCA_030526885.1 Syntrophomonadaceae bacterium | reverse complement strand
ACAGGGCGTCCTTATAGGTCTGGTCGGCTGCGACCATGAACTTGTTCAGAGAGTAGTCAAGGGCAATCACACCCAGCATGGAGAGCTGTACCATGCCGGTGGTGACTTTTTTATAGTCCAGCACTGCCACGCCCACATTGTAAGACAGCTTATACGCCTCCGCCGCCACCGTTTCGGCGGACTCGTTGCCTTGATATGCGTCGATCATCGTGTCGCCCAGCGATAAGGCGGAGAGTCCCAACAGCATATAGCCGCTTTTCTCCCAAACGCTTGCCATCTGTTTGTTGCCAACACCCTGCTCCGCCAGCTCAAACACGTCGGCCAGCCAGCCCAAAACATCATGAACCAGCCCCGCCTCAGCGTCACCAAGACTGGGGATGTTCAAAAGTTGTCCGTAGAACTCGCGGAGCAGACTGTCGCCCACCTCACCGTACCGCCCGGCCCGTTCATACTCCCGCAGGATCGCCATTGCAGTTTCATCGTCCAGGCGTCTGCTGCTGAATTTAGACAGCAGCGCGTAGGGCGCACCGGCGTCCTTCAGTGTGACGGTGCAGTATTCCGAAAGATGGTCGGTGGAGATGGTAACGGTGTTGTCGTCAGTGTTTACGGTATAGACCGCAAGCTCCCACTCGCCGGTTTCGGGGTTAAAATACTCCGCCAGCACGGAGCCTTCTTCATCGGCGGGATCGGTTTCGCTCTCGACGTAGGGCAGAGTGATGGTCAACAGACCGTCAAACTCGGTGCGTTCACCGGCTGAGATGTCATAAGCAGTGCGCGTGCAGCCTTCGATACTGTCGCTGTCGGCGGACAGCGACTTGACCGACACCGTTTCTCCATCCATTGCGTTATAGGGTCCGAAATCCACCGTCACGCCGCTGTCGGTCGAAACGGCGATTTGCCCTTCCCGCAAGGTAAAGCTATCGCTTTTCTGTACGGAAGGGCGTTTAATCCCGCCTCCGACCATAAACCCCGGCCAACCGTAGAGGGCCACCGCCGCAATCTGTATGACGAGCAAGACGGAAAGCACGATGCAAAGCGTATTTCGCCCGCCGTTTCTTTTCGGTTTTGCGGCGTTTTTTTGTTTTGGCGGCGCTGCCGGTGGAGTTCGTTTTTGAGGCTGTGCCGCAGGTTTTGGCTGTGGCTGCGGCACGGGTTTCGGCTGTGCTGCGGGGACAGGATTCGCGGGTGCGTCAAGCACCGCTGCGCCGCATTTGGCGCAGAAGCGAGCGGTGGTATGAAGTTCATTGCCGCAATTCGTACAATATTTCCCCATATCTGCACCTCCTTATGGCCGCACCAGCGCAACAAGCGCCGGTGTCCCGTCGGGCGTATCCATCGTACCGACGGCGTATTGCTTCCCATTAAGCTCGTAGAACTGCGTCAGGTGTATGGTTCCCGCACCGGACGCCCACAGGCCGCCGTTTTCCCACTTGCCGAGGAATACGCCGTCCTCCATATCCGTTTCATCGAAGCTATCTCCCTCGTTTGCCCAAAAAATCTGATACCAGTCGAGGGTGAGGCTCAGGCTCTCCGCCGCACCTGCAAGGGCGACATTGAGAAACTCCATAGCGCCCGAGTCGTATTCGTTATTGGGGTCATAAATAATCAGTGCTTTCCAGCTCCCAGTCAGCGGGCCGATATTGTCTATGATATTTGCATCGGATGGAACTCCGTCATAAACCACGTCCTCTGTGTACCAGAGAAAGTCCTCCAAATCGGGGCGTTCCTCCGTGGATAAGCTCACGCCTGTTACCTCCGGCGCGGGAATACTGCCGCTTTCCGTGGCCGCAGGCGGGGTTTCTTTCTCCGATGCCGGTGTAACGAGCACTGTTTGCTCCGTCCTCGGCGCAGGAGATTCCTTTACTGCTGCTGACGGCAAATTGGGCGGTATGGTGAGAACGCCTATCACAAGCATCAGCAGATTGGCCGCGATCAGTATTGCGGGCAAGATTTTATTGCCTCTGCCCGCAGATGGAATATTATCTCTCATGGATATGCCTCCAGTTTGTTTGATCCGATTATTGTGCGCTGTTTTCTCATGTTGGCCGACATATCTTGTGCTTGGGGTCGTTTTTACCTCTGACAGGTAATCACGCCCCACTCTTTATCGTTGTGGTCTCGCATTGAGGCGCTGAACGATGTTCCGTCAGCGGAGAATACAAATTTTGCTCCCGCAATATTTGCCTCGCCTGTCGACCACCGCACAAAATAGCTGCCGTTGATGTAGGTGCTCTGGGTTTCATTATTTGAGCAGACGATTTTATAGTAAGAGCCGTCGCCAAAATCCTTTTCAAATGTGACTACAGTTGTCACATCAATATCCTTACCTGTTTCCGTAACATTCATGACCCCTGTATATGTTCCGGAATAGTCCACCTTATTGGTTTTTGTATTTAAAATGACCTCCATTTCGGTTTTTACAAAGGGTTTGAGCTTGGCACTCAAGGCAACCTTACCCTCTTCCAAGTCCTTTTCTGTTTTATAGAATTCCACCTTCATAGGGAATCTCGCCGTTTCATGGGCACCCAGAGTGAACTTCATCTGTCCGTTTGCTTCGTCGTCAAGGCGGATGGTCCACTCTTTTGCTGTGGTTTTATCGGAAAGCGGGGCCAGTTTGACATATGCGTTGGCCCATTTTGCCTTCTCAGTGTCATAATCCTCCCTGAAGTTCAAGGTGTATACCCTATTTAGCAGTGCGGCAAGCTCTTTATACTCCTTTTCCCGCTGAGTTAGGGCATCAAAATACATATCCCGGCTCAGAGACTGGAACATAACCTGAAGGTAATCATAGATCTCAGCTTTGTAATTGCTTGATATTTTTTTGCGGTCGCTCTCCGACGGCCACGGATACTTGGACAGCTTGCCGTTCTTTTCATATGCGTCTATCCATGAATCCCAGTCGCT
Source organism: Syntrophomonadaceae bacterium (assembly GCA_030526885.1). Lineage (GTDB taxonomy): Bacteria > Bacillota > Syntrophomonadia > Syntrophomonadales > Syntrophomonadaceae > JAUNBV01. The sequence goes on along the minus strand of JAUNBV010000039.1, from coordinate 594 downwards.
TGCTGCGACCTCCCAGTATTTGTTTACATAGTTGTCAATCTCGCTCTGCATTTTGTCGAGAGCTGTCTGCGGGGCGGATTTGTTTTCTTCGTATATCTTCTTGAATAAATCGTACCAATCCTTGACACGGCGCTTGTTTTCGGGTCTTGCGTAATAGGCGTCGTACATATTCTTTGTGTTTTCATACTTGGTGTCGATGGCAAAATTCATCACATCGGTAAGCGCGATGTCGATTACTCCAACGCCCACATAGGCCACCTGAAATGAATCCAACAGATATTTTTGTGACGATGCCAAATTCAGCCCCAGATTCAACACGGTTTTCATTCCGCTGATCGACGTTTCTTTGCTTGTCAGCCCGTTGCTGTATGCGTCATACGCGAACTGGGTGCAGGAGGTCGCGATGCCCAAAACCGTCAACGCGTTGCCGAACTGTTCGGTGATCATATCGTCGTATGCGCCTCCAAGCGATACGAGAGTGGGGATATTTGTTTCAGCGAACATCGGCAGTGAGCTGTTTGCATTTAAAAACGCTGATATAACATCCTCTTGCCACGACACGCCCTGCTCGGCGTAGGTTTTGAGCAGCAGCTC
>JAUNBV010000038.1 GCA_030526885.1 Syntrophomonadaceae bacterium | reverse complement strand
AGCATGTTCGGCATCCTCGATCAAGTAGTTGTGCTGGGGCAGGATAAGCCTTTTATCTCCGCCTTGATCGTTCCCAATTTGGACGCCATAATTAATAAGATGACGGAAGTGGGCATGGAGTTTAACAAAGAAGGCGTGGTTTACGCCGAAGAAAACGGTATGCAGGTGGTGGTAGAAGTACCACCGGAGATCGTCGCCGGCGATGTGGTGACCTTTATGGTGCGCGATGCTATCGACAGAGTCAATGCTCAACTGGAACCCTATGAGCAGATTAAAGAGTTTCGGATTTTAAACAAAAAGTTTACGGAGCAAAACGGCATGATGACACCTTCGGCCAAGATTAAGACGAAGAACGTCCTGGCGGCTTACCAAGACGTTTACGATGATATCTACAAAAAGTAATAAAGGAGCCTAATGATAATGAGCATTCTATTGAATCCCAAAAAGTACAGGGATCGCGGTTATCCGGACGCGAGATCCAAAGAGATTATGCTCAAGACCATTGACTGGTTTGAAGCTAAAGGACTGGCTAAGCAGAAGGAGCAGTACCATACACACGAGTTTGCCGAGGATTTCCAGAAGTTTGTGACCGAAGAAGGAATCTTTGAGACCCTGTTTCTGCCGAAAGGCTACGGCAGCGATCCCAACCAGTATTACAGCACCTACCGCATGTATGAGTTTTCCGAGATCTGCGGTTTTTACGGCGCGGCTTACTGGTATTGCTACCATGTTTCCACCCTAGGGCTGGATCCGGTGCTGCTGGGTGACAATGAGGAAGCCAAGCATAAAGCGGCGGCCAAGCTGAAAGAAAACGCTTACTGTGCCTTCGGCCTGTCGGAGAAAGAGCACGGCGCCGATATCTATTCCTCCGAGATGATGCTTTATCCGCAGCCGGACGGCACTTACCTGGCCAACGGCAGCAAGTATTATATCGGCAATGGCAACGTAGCCGGTGTGGTAACGGTGTTTGGGAAAATGGCCGATACCGGCGACTATGTGTTTTTTATGGTCGATTCCGCCCATCCCAACTATATCCTGGTCAAGAATATCATTGACTACAACCAGCAGTATGTAGCGGAGTTTGAACTCAAGGATTATCCAATAACCGATGCGGAGATACTGACCCGCGGCCCCAAAGCCTGGGATGACATGCTCAATACCATCAACATCTGTAAATTCAACATTGGTTCCGGCGCTACCGGTATCGTTACCCATGCGTTTTATGAAGCCATCAATCATGCTTCTCACCGTGAGCTGTATGGCGGCAAGGTAACGGAGTTTGCCCATGTCAAGCGCCTTTTTTCCGATGCCTGGCTGCGCCTCATGGGCATGAAGCTATTCGGCCTGCGCGCCACGGACTATATGAGGGTGGCCAGCGAAAACGACAAGCGTTACCTGCTGTACAACCCGATAATGAAAATGAAAGTGGCCATAGAGGGCGAAAGGGTGCTGGTGGATTTATTTGACATCATCGCCGCCAAGGGTTTTGAAAAGGATAATTACTTTGAGCAGGCGGTGGTGGAGCTTACCGGATTCCCGAAACTGGAGGGCACCCGTCACGTCAATATGGCCCTGATCGCAAAACTGATTCCCAGCTATATGTTCATGCCGGGCGAATTTGAACCGATAGGCCGCATCTGTGATGACCGCAATGACGATTTCATGTTCCGTCAGGGCAAGACCAGAGGATATGCCCAGACGAAATTCCATGACTACATGCCGGCATACAACAGCCTGGCCCATCTGCCCAACGTGAAGATTTTCATCGAGCAGATCAATGCTTACAAGGAATACCTTATGGTTTCCGGGGCCGGTCTGATGAAGCAGATGGAAGACTTCGACTATCTGCTGGCGGTGGGGGAACTCTTCACCATGGTGGCCTACGGCCAGCTCATCATCGAAAGCGCCGAAATGGAAAATATAAGCGATGCGGTAATGAATCAGATGTTTGATATGTTTGTCCGTGATTTCTCCGCCTTTGCCGTAGGGCTTTACGCCAAACCGCTCAACACCGATGAGCAGGTGGAGAAAATCCGGGAGATGATTAAGCGCCCGGCCCCCAATATGGAGGAGTTCAACGAGGTGCTTCTGAGCGAGGTGTACAGCCTGGCGGACGTATATGTACAAAACCCCTAGAGCATAGGGCTTGGTAAAATTGTTCTTAAAATGGGGCCCGGCATCCGAGTGGGGATGCCGGGCCTTGACTTACATCGTTTTCTGGGATGGGTTTTAAGCCAGAGGCTTGCCGCAATTCTGGCAGAATCTCGTCTCCTGGCCGTTGGCGGTGCCGCATTCAGTGCAGAATTTGCTGCTGGTATCGGTTACGGGAGCGGCTGCCGCAGGGGCCTCAACGGGCGCGTCGGAGCGGTCGTCTTCTTCCTTGATCGCCACAATTTTATCCTTCATCTCCTGAATTCTGTCCACAGCGTCGGAAATGGCTGTGCACTGCTCGGCGGCCGGGCTGGCGGGGTTATTCTTTTCCAAGTCATAGAATATTTTGCCAATCTCGGAGTAAAACTGGGCGATATTTTTTTCTTCGGCGGAAATAGCGTTATTCAGCTTGGTGATTTCAACCGTGTCCTTGGCTTTGTCGGCTGCGGTGGCGGCAGCCTCCTTAGTCTTTTCCGCTGCGGTGGCGGCGGCGTTGCCAATCTTTTTACCCAAATCGTTAAAAAATGCCATCGTATTTCAACCTCCTTAAACTCATCTATGAGTACTTATGATACGCTATAAGTATGACCTGTTATGATGATTCTGTCAAAAAATTTTACGCTCCCAGTGCCTACGACAACGTGGCCAATGTTTCGCCAAACAGGATGGTAAATAAAACGCTCAAGGCGATCCAGATCGCAAACCAGAGCAGCATGGCGCGGGCCATGTTCTTTTTGTTTGGGTTCAAATCGGGTTTGCTGCCAAAGGCCCACATAAACATTAATACCAGATTGAGTATGGGGATACACAGCAGCAGGAAAGTGATCATAAACTGCCCCACGCTCATTATGGGGCCCGTAGGTCCTGTAGGCGCGGCAGGGGCTCCGCCCGGACTGGCATACTGCACCTGGGGTGCGGTATAGACCGGAGCCGCGGGAGCCGCATAAGCTACTGCTCCTCTGGCCGTGGAAGCAGCAGGCGCGGGTTGTGCGGCCGATGACGCCATAGCGTTGCCGCAACTGACACAGAATTTCGTGCCGTCGGCATTTTCGGCGCCGCAATTTGTACAAAATGATGCCATAGCATAACACTCCTCTCTAAAATATTAGCTTCTTTGGCATGGCTTACCCCCTGTTCATGGCACGGGGATGTTGGGCCCGGGGATACTCAGCGGTATATTTGCCCCCCACTTGGGATTTATAAACCGTTATCGCCCGAACAAACCGCCCAGCGCGCCGCCTAAACCGCCGGTCACCTCGTTAATGGGATTGTTGAATCCTTTGTTATCCTCGGTATGGCCGCGGCCGGCACTGATGATGCGGTCGGCCATGCGGCTGAAGGGCAGGGATTGCATCCATACCTGGCCCGGCCCTTTAAGCGTGGCCAAGAATAATCCCTCGCCGCCAAAAATGCCGCTCTTAAGATCGCTGGCAAAGGCCACGTCATAGTCGATGGTAGAGGTCATGGCTACCAGACAACCGGTATCCATGCGCAGCATTTCGCCCGCTGCCAGTTCGCGCTTGACGATCACGCCGCCGGCGTGCAGAAACACCATGCCGTCGCCATCCAGTTTCTGCATGATGAAGCCCTCGCCGCCAAAAAATCCGGCTCCGATTTTCTTTTGCAGGTAAATGCCGATGGATACTCCCTTGGCCGCGCACAGGAAAGCGTCTTTCTGACAGATTAAGGTTTGGTCATAATCCTTCAGGTCTACCGGAATAATCTTGCCGGGATAGGGGGCGGCAAAGGTTACATGAGTTTTGCCGCTGCCGGCGTTGGTGAAGACGGTCATAAAAAGACTTTCCCCGGTAAGCACGCGCTTACCGGCGCTGGCCAGTTTGCCCATGAGCCCTTTGCCGGCGTCCTGACCGCTGCCGTCGCCGAAAATGGTGTCCATTTTGATATCGGCTTCCATCCAACTCATGGCTCCGGCCTCCGCCAGCACGCTTTCGCCGGGATCAAGCTCGATCTCCACCAGTTGGATATCATCGCCGCTTATCACGTAATCAATCTCATCAGCCGGTTTACGTTGCGCAGGCGCCGCCGCCGACGCTGCCGGAGCCGCGCCGCCCAGCGCAGCTCCGCAGGAGCCGCAAAATTTGCTACCATCTGGTAATTGAGTGCCACAGTTAGTACAAAACATGTTAAAACCTCCTCCTGATTGTTGGTTGCTGTCGAATCACAGCAAATCTTATACTATATTATACAACATAATCTTGTTTTGGTAATCAATCCAAGAGGGGTTTTCTGGTTTTTGTTGAAAGGGATAAGAGAAGCCGGTATGAACGGCCCAATATGTTTTATATTAGCGATAATGTGCGAAAAAAAAAGGGCGTCGCAGCCGCGAGCGCGACAAATTAGCAAATGCTTGAATCAAAAAAAGGGTATTTAATGATAGAACAGAATATTTATAGTACTGTATTAAAACCTCATTTTATCCGCGTGAGAGCACGCGGCCTCTTAACCTCTTATTTTGCAATCAACATTCGTAGCATATATACATCTACTATTTGAAAGGAGAGGAATTGATCAAATGGCACAGGAACACTATGTCCCGGGAATGACCATGGCCGGAGTTTTTTACAACACGGTCGACCACTTTCCTGAGCGTATAGCTCAGGTATTTGCTGCGGAGTTGTATGGCGGTGATAACGACGGGCAACTCACTTGGAGTGAGTTGCGCGAGCGAGTAGAATTTATCGCCGGCGGATTGATTGAGTTGGGATTGGAGAAAAAGGATCGGATTGCGCTTGCGGCGCCCAACAGCCCGTACTGGACCGCGATGGATCTGGCAGTGACCTGCATGGGCAGCGTACTGACCACTATCTATCCCACCTTATCGCTGGGGGAAATTCAATATATAATTAACGATTCCGACAGCAAAATCCTGGTGGTAGGCAACGAAAAGATTCTGGAACGGGTATTGCCCGGGATGGACGAAATGCCGGGAATCACAAGCATTATTGTTCTGCGGATGGATTATGAGAGCCATGACCCACAAATTCTGTCACTAAAGGATCTTATTCAACTGGGGCGTGACACGGCGGAGAAAAACATGCCGATTTATCACCAGCGGCGCGAAAGCCTGACTATGGACGACTGGCTCACGATGCTGTACACCTCCGGTACTACCGGGCAGGGCAAAGGGGTATTGCTGTTACACAAAACATTGTCCGGACGGCTGTCCGCCGTGGACCCCGATTACCGGCGGGGGGATATGGCGCTGGACCAGAACGACCGGGTAATGATAGTTCTGCCGCTGTCTCACATTTTTGAACGCTGCGTGGGGCAATGGATGGCTATCGGTTTTGGCGCCAGCATGGCGTATGCGCAGAGTCCGGCTACGCTGGTAGCGGATCTGGCACGTTTCGAGCCCAGTTGGTTCTGCTGTGTGCCGCGTATCTATGAGAAGGTATATGTCACCATAAATGCCACCCTGTCCGCCAGCGCGCTGAAGAAAAAGATGTTTGACTGGGCGCTGGGAGTGGGGGATGAGGTACTGCAATACCGCAAGGACGACCGAGGCCGCATAAATTTTGCCCCCAATTTTGACTTGGAAGCCCGGCTGCCCTGGGGACTGAAAATTAAACATAGGCTGGCAAATAACATCTTTGCCAATATCCGCAAAATTTTTGGCTCCAATTTCCGTTTTTGTTTTTCCGCTGCCTCCGGCATTTCGGAACATCTGCTGCTCTTTTTCTACCGCATGGGTATCCCCGTGCTGGAGGGTTACGGTCTTACCGAGACCACCAGTGCGGTCAGCGTGTGTATGTTGAATCAGGTTAAACCCGGCTCGGTGGGACCGGCGCTGATCGGAGCCAATTGGCGGCTGGCCGAGGACGGGGAAGTGGAATTGAGCGGGGTAGGGATATTCGAGAAATATCTGAATAAACCGGAGGACACCGCCGAAGCCTTCACCGAGGATGGCTGGTTTAAGACCGGCGACATCGGAATAGTGGACGAGGACGGCTACTATCGCATCGTGGAACGCAAGAAAGCCATCATCTGCACCTTGAACGGCAAGAACATTGCTCCGGCGAAAGTGGAGCAGCTCTTCGGCACCAGCAAGTATATCGAGCAGATATTTGTGCTGGGGGATGACCGCAATTTTATCGCCGCACTGATAGTGCCCAATTATAACTATTTCATAGAGTGTTATGACCGCGAAGGGATCAAATACGATAAGGATGCGCTGGAATACGTAGAATCCAACGGTCAGAAATTATGCGGCGCCGTGGGAGATGACTTCGTGGCTCACTCCTATCTGCGCAAGCGCATCGCCGGGGAAGTAAGGAACGCCAACCACCGGCTGGAGGATTTTGAGCGTATCAAGCAATATGAGATATTAAAGGTGCGCTTCAGCGAGGAAAACGGCCAGCTTACGCCCACCAACAAAACGAAGAAACGCGTTATCATCAAGGACTACGCCGAGCTGATAGAAGAAATATATGCCCGCCCGGCGGACCATCATCACTGATAAATCGGATAATTGCATAGAAAGGGGGATATCACCATGGCTATGATGGATCACTATATAAAAGGGTTGACCATGGCCGGAGTTTTTTATAACACGGTTGACAGTTTCCCGGATCATTTGGCTCAAGTATTTGCCGAGGAGCTTTACGATGGCGACAGCAACGGGCAGCTCACCTGGAGTGAGTTGCGCGAGCGGGTGGAGTTGCTGGCCTGCGGCTTGATCGAGCTGGGGTTGCAAAAAGGTGAACGCGCTGCTCTGATGTCGTCTAACAGCCCCTACTGGACCGCCACCGAGCTGGCGGTCTGCTGCATGGGAAGCGTGTTGGTAACTATTTATCCCAGCCTTTTGCTGAACGAAGTGGAATACATCGTTACGGATTCCGACAGCAAGTATTTGCTGGTCGGCAGCGAAAAGGTACTGAAGCGTGTACTGCCGGGTATGGATGCCATGCCCGGCATTCGCAAAATCATAATGCTTAGGATGGAGTATGAAAGCGACGACCCCCGCGTGATGTCGCTCAAGGAATTGATCCAGCTGGGGCGTGACACCGCGGAAAAGAATATGCCCGTATACCACCAACTGCGTGAAAGCCTGACTTTAGACGACTGGGCCAGCATCCTTTATACTTCCGGCACTACCGGACGGGGTAAGGGCGCGGTACTGGCCCACGGCACTTTTACCTCCCGGGTGGACGGAGTCGCGGAGGTGTTTGTTCCCGGCGGCAATCCGGTGGATGAGAATGACCGGGTGCTGTCGTTATTGCCGCTGTCGCATATTTTTGAGCGGGTGGCGGCGGAATGGGTAGCCATAGCGGCGGGTTCCTGTATCGCTTATGGCGAAAGCCCCTCCACCATCGTGGCGGATTTGGCACGGTTCAATCCCACCTGGTTCTGCTGCGTGCCCCGCATCTATGAAAAAGTGTTTGTGCAGTTGAACGCCGCCATGTCGTCCAGCGCCATAAAAAAGCGCTTGTTTGCCTGGGCTTTGGCCACCGGAGACAAGGTATTGGAATACCGCAAAGATGAACGCGGCTTGTATGACCTGACGCAAGAGTTTGACGTCAGATCCCGGCTGCCGTTCCTACTCAAACTGCAATTTAACCTGGCAGATAAGCTGTTTGCCAAGATAAGGCCCCTGTTCGGCAGCAACTACAGCTTTTCCATCTCCGCCGGCACCGGCATTTCGCCTAAGCTGTTGCGGTTTTTCAACTCCATGGGTATCCCGGTGCTGGAGGGTTACGGCCTTACCGAGACCACCAGCGCCCTGAGCCTGGGGGTAAAGAACGCTTCCAAATTTGGTTCCCCCGGTCCGCCCGGCTTTGGCGCTCAGTGGCGGCTGGCCGATGACGGGGAGATCGAAGTGACCGGCGCCGGCATTTTCCTGCAATACCTCAACCAGCCGGAGGAAACGGAAAAGGCTTTTACCGAGGATGGCTGGTTTAAGACCGGCGATATCGGCATAGTGGACGAAAACGGCTATTACAGCATCATTGACCGCAAGAAAGCCATTATCTGCACCAAAACCGGCAAAAATATCGCCCCGGCCAAGATCGAATATCTCTATGGCACCAGCAAATACATCGAGCAGATATTCCTGGTGGGAGATGAGCGTGATTTTATCGCCGCCCTGATCGTGCCGAACTTCAATTATTTCATAGAGTTTTATGAGCATCGGGGAATAGAGTACGATAAGGCCGCGCTGCAATATGTGGAGGCCAACGGGCAGCAGATATGTAGCACGGTGGGTGATGATTTCATCAATCACTCATCTCTGCGCAAGCGCATTGCCAAGGAAGTGGAGCACAACAACCATAAGCTGGAAAGCCATGAGCGCATTAGGGAATACGAGATACTGAAGACCCGTTTCAGCGAGGAAAACGGACAGCTCACCCCCACCCAAAAAGTCAAAAAGCGGGTAATCATACAGGAATATGCGGATGTTATCGAAGGGATTTATGCCCAGACAGAGATTGAGTTGTAAGGGCTAGCAACTCATACCCCGCCCGCCCCTGGTATGAAGCACGGGTCAAGGAGCGCCTAGCGGGCGCGCGGCAAGGCTCAGAAGAAAAAAGGCGGCATAGCCGGTGTGGCTATGCCGCCCTACTATTGGCTAAATTTCTCAGTGCCGTGAAATGTTTGCCGTAGCAGCCGTTTTATGCTCTTATTTGTTTCTTAAACTTCCGAAGGCCATGCCCCTTAGGGGCATAGCCCGCAGGGGCATTATCCCAGCATTTCGGCAAAGCTCTGGATGCGGGTGCGGGCGCTTTCAAAGGATGGACTGTTTACGTCCAGCTCCAGGTGCAGCAGGGGGATGCCGGCTTCGGCCAGGGTGCGTTTGTAGAAGGGATAGTCAAATTCCTCCATCTCGCAGAATTTCATCATACATACCACCACACCGTCGGCGCCGCTCTCTTTAGCCAGCTCGGTCAGCATGAAGCGGCGCTGTTTGTCGGGGTCGATTAAAAGCGGGCAGCCGCTCATGTTTTGCCAGCGCCGGGCCATCCGGGTCAGGGCGTCTTCGGGGCCATCGGGCACGTCCACCCGGAACTGGCGGCTTTCCTGCGCCAGATCATCGGCCACCACGGCCAGACCGTTTTCGGTAAACAGCTTCAAAAACTCATCCGGCTCGGCCATAATACCGGTCAGCACGATTTTTTTACCCGGCCAGGCTTCAACCGGCGCGGCGCTTAAAGCGGCTATCAGTTCCCGCACCAGCGCGGTGTGCTCCGCCTTATCCATGAAGTAGCCGCTCTTGATTACCAGGTGGCGCACCCGGGCGTTCAAGGTCACGGGGTAATCGCGCACCACAGCGGTAAACTCGCGCATGGTGCGGCGGTGCTCGTTATAAACCGCGATGGCGTTGTTCAGCTCGTCCTCCGTAATGGGCAGGCGGCCTACAACCTCCAGTTCGCGGCGGATGCGCTGGTATTCTCCGGCCAGATATGTCACCGCCGCCTCCAGCCCGCGATTATTGGGATGCACCAGCGGGATAAAACGTACCTGCGGCACCGCTACCTTCCAATCCTGACCGAAGCATTTCAGGTGATCGCAGTGGGAGGGGATGATGACGGCGGATAAAAGGTCATAAACGCCGCGCAGCCCGAGTTCCAGGTCGCTTTGCACCAGCGAGCAGGCGAAAGCGGGGAAGTAGGACGTGGCCTGGGAGATAGTGGTGCGGGCTCCCCACATGCCGATAGGCAGCATACCGGCGGCATACACTATTTCCTCGGGGCAGTATTCCGGCACACAGCCGATGACCGGGCGTTTGCGCTCTTTAAGATAATCCTCCACTACCTGGCCGGGATGGTTCACCACCCATTGCATTTTTTCTAGGATAGTATTGTATTCAGACATTATGCGTCACCTCGCTTTGCTTTTGCATCCTTGCGCTGGTCGATCATTTCCGTTAACGCCTCCAACCGGGTTTCAAACTGAGCCGGCGAGAAATTGCGGGGGTCGGCCTGATCGCCATCAAAAGTGGCGATGGGGATGCCGGTGCGCTTAAACACCTGCCGGTGCTGTTCATACTGCATGAAGTCCATCACCTTGCAGCTGCGGTTGATGTGAAACAGCATGCCGTCCACATTGAACTCGCGCAGCGACTGGGTGCGGCGGTCGGCCTGGAATTCCATGCAGGCATTGTTGCCCACCATGGTATAGGCGCGGGCCAGCTCGTCCAGATTGCCCGGCTCATACATCAAAAGCCAGGCGTCGGGGAAGGTGCTGGTAACGATGTTTATGTGCTTATCCTTAAACGAACGCATGTTTTGTCCCACATATGGCCAGCAGGCGATGCCGTCCCACATAAAGCGGTATTTCTCGCCCTCGGGATAGCAAGACTCGCCTTGGGCCGCTTTTTCTTCCAGTTCCTCAACCAGTTTTTCAAATACCACGGCGGTCTGCTCATTGCCCCGCGCTTCGACGATCAGGGCCATGAAGTTGAAACTGTCAAACCCGTTCAAGGGTGCGGGGATGGTGCGGCCCATGTCGATGGCCTTTTTCCAGGCGCGGGAAACGCGGTTGGAGGTGCGCATCACTTCCTCGAAGCGGTTCTGGTCAAAGCTGCGGCCGGTGATTTCTTCCAACTGGCTGATGATCTTATCGAACTGTGCCCGGATATAGGCGATGGAATGTGGGGTAGGCTCATAGTTATGGTTGTAGGGGACATCGATCAGCAACAGCGGTATATTGAGCTCGGTAGCGATATTTTCAAACCACTTGAGCACCGTATTGCAGATGTTGTTGCAGCAGCAGACGAAGTCCGGCAACGGCAGCGGGATTTCCGCTATCTGTTCCTTGATATGGCCCAGCCCCAGCTTGGCGTAAGAGCAGATGTCCACATCGTAGCCCTCGCCCTCCGCTATGTCTAAGATGGCCTGCGCGCCGTGCTTGGCGGCGATGATAGCGGCGAAGTTCTCCGGGTATACCATTTGCAGGCCCATAGTTTCGCAAAATTCCTGCGGGAAAATAGAGGTGGCCCATCCCACCGGTTCCCCTTTGGCTTTGGCAGTGGCGGCGTCAATAAAATGCTGCGTGATACACTGATTGAGCATTTTTTTGGCGCTTGGCGGTTTTTCCGACATTTTAAAAACTCCCTTTCTGTAATAAATCTATAAAGCGCCGGCTTTAAGCTTACTGAGCTCGCGGGCGGCCAGCAGAGCGGCGCCCAAAGCCCCGGTGAGTTGCGGCCGGGAAGCTGCCATGACCGGGATGCTTAATTCCTCCTGCATAAAACGAACCGCCAGAGGGTTCAGGCTGACCCCGCCGGTCATAACCACCGGCGCTTCCGGCCCCACCCGCTTGACCAGTCCGGCGCAACGCCGCACCACGGAGCGTATCACTCCCGCGGCCACATCCTCGCGCCGGGCGGCCTGTGCCAGCTGTGAGATGACCTCGGATTCGGCAAAAACGGTACAGGTACTGCTGATGGCGGCTTCCTGCTTCGATTCGTCTGCCAGGGCGGCCAGTTCGGAGACATCGACCTCCAACACCCGTGACATGACATCCAGAAAACGCCCGGTACCGGCGGCGCATTTATCATTCATGATAAATGACCCCACCGAACCACCGGGCTCGATGCGGATAGCCTTGGCGTCCTGTCCGCCGATATCGATGATAGTGCGCGCCTCCGGCATCAGCCACGCTATTCCCCGCGCATGGCAGGTGATTTCGCTGAATTGCCGATCGGCCTCGAAATGGCGGCGTCCGTAACCGGTAGCCACGATATAGCCGAGCTTATCCCGCGTAAGGCCGGCCTGGTCCAGCGCTTGGGCAAAAGCCCGGTCCGGCCCGCTGCTGCCGGTTCCCACCGGAATAACGACCGCGCTCAAGATTTTTTCCCCATCTTCCAATATGAGTATTTTGGAGGATGAAGAACCGATATCTGCCCCTGCAGTAATCATGGCTGCGTCATTTCCTTCTATATTTATGTTCGCATGCAATATATTCGTGTTCTGCCCCCAGAATCCTCTTTTGCGGTATACATGTTTGCTCCTTTATCCGGTCAAGCTATGGTCATGCAGTTGAAAGGAGCATGACTATGACGGACAATAATTTGCCGGAAAAACCGGAAGCGGGGGAACCGGGAACGCTGGAAAATATTCGGGAGCTGGGGCAGATGGAGATACCGGCTTTTAAGAGTGATATCCATTGTCTGACGCTGGGGGGGCAGATCGAGGGGCATCTGGTGCTGCCGCCGCAGAATAAAACCAGTAAATATGAGCATATCATGCCGCAATTGGTCGCGGTGGAGGAGAATCCGGAGATCAGGGGGCTGCTCATAATCCTCAATACGCTGGGCGGCGATGTGGAGGCGGGGCTGGCGCTGGCGGAGATGATCGCGTCACTGTCGAAGCCCACGGTATCCATCGTAATGGGCGGCGGACACTCCATTGGGGTGTCAGTGGCGGTGAGCGCGAACCGCTCTTTTATCGTGCCCAGCGCCACCATGACCATCCATCCCATTCGTCTGAGCGGGCTGGTGCTCAGCATCCCGCAGACTTATGAGTATCTGGATAAGATGCAGGACCGGGTGGTAAAGTTCATCGTGGAGCATTCCGGCATCCGGGAGGAGCGCTTTCGGGAGCTGATGTTCAGGACCGGCGACTTGGCGCGCGATATCGGTACGGTGCTGGTAGGCAACGAGGCGGTGGAGTGCGGACTGATCGACGAGTTGGGCGGTTTGAAAGAAGCTATCGCCTGCCTGCGCTCGCTTAAGGGGGAGGGGCAGTGATTTATTTCCATCCCGATCCGATGGGGCTGTTGACGCCAGAGCCAATGGAGGCGGAGGCGGCGCCGGTGTATCTTCAGCTGCCATCCGGCGCGGTGGTGAGCGCGGTGCGGCAGGAGGGCCTGGGCTTGGTGATCCAGTCGGTAGCCAGCACCGATCCCGGCGATTATCTGTACCCGCAGTTACAGCCGGGCCAGGTTATCAGGCTGCGCCCGCAATTATAATGCTTAACAGGAATCAATAACGGAAAAGTCAAAAAATATCACAAATGTGCTTCACCGCGCCGTTTGCTGTGGTATAATATGCACAGAAATCCTTGCTGCGCAAGTTTTTCGGGCTTCGCCCGACCCGCGCTTGGCGCGCGGCTGTGCCATTGACGGCTTTGCAAAAATGCCCTTGCCAGCAAGCATTTTTGCTGCATGGTATAATATGCACAGAAATCCTTGCTGCGCAAGTTTTTCGGGCTTCGCCCGACCCGCGCTTGGCGCGCGGCTGTGCCATTGACGGCTTCGCAAAAATGCCCTTGCCAGCAAGCATTTTTGCTTTA
>JAUNBV010000037.1 GCA_030526885.1 Syntrophomonadaceae bacterium | reverse complement strand
CAACATCTTTCGCTCCGTGTATTTGGCTAACCAGATTCACCAGCAGATAAGGGATACCGAGGAAGGGCAGGAGTGTGACCGTAAACTGCAAAGCAATATCCTGCTGGGCGATTATATCTTCGGTTATCTGATGCAGCAGTTGGTGGAAGCGGAAGCAGCCGACATGCTGGACGACATGTCCGACCTGATGGCGGTGATCAACGAAGGATATATATTGGAGCGGCAGGGTATCGAAAGCCTGGAGAGTGTAATGCTGCGCACCCGCGTCAGCTATTATAAGTGCGCCTTTAAGACCGCCGCCCGCATGGGAGGCGATCGCGACCCGGACAGCTTTGCTGAAATAGGCACCGCTTTTGGCAAAGCCCTCACCCTGTTCAGCGACGAAGGCGTAGCCGCCAGCGTGTACAGCCGTCTGGTATGGGAATTGATGCGGGAGTTGGGCATGCGCCGCAGGGAAACCATAGTGCGGCTGAGCCAGCTTCGCTCCGGCATGTACCCGGACAATCTTTTGGTAGCGGCGGTAAACGGTTAAGGGACATGCTGAGAATAACATAATAACATATAGACGTATCGTCACTCACGCCCAATGCCCCTTAATTGTACATTGGGCGTTTTTTGCCCCTGCGATTGTTCGCCGCAAGCTTTTACCACTAGTTGAATATGAGAAAATTTATAAAATGTCTTTAATTCTTGTGCGTCGTCCAGTATAATTAATGTAAATTAGCGAATTGATGGTAAACGGTGCATTATATTGCAATCCACAAGCTATGGAGGACTGGTTTTGTGCATAAGAAATTATTAATGTTCATACTTATAGCGGTTCTGGTGGGCGGCGGGTTTTTTATTACCCCCTTAACCGGGGATTACGCGGCGGCAAGCGATTACGCCAACGATAAGGCGGTGGTAGATGTTGCCCATGTAGCGGAGGGTTATCTTTCCGTTACCTACACTGGGGGCAAAAGCGTAAAGATAAAGGTGCAAATAAGCAATGGCGCGAGTTCCACCACCTATACTTACGATTTGAATAATGAAGGCCGGGCCGAAGCCTTTCCCCTGTCTCAGGGCGATGGTACATATAATGTGCGTATATTTGAAAATGTGAGCGGCACCAAATACTCGCAGGCATTTGCCTGTAAGGTCAATGTGGCTCTAAACAATCAGTTCTCGCCTTTCCTTAACCCCAATCAGTATGTGAATTTTACGCCCGAGTCGCAGGTAGTGGCGGTGGCCGAGGAGATTACGGCAGCCAGTCCCAGCGATTTTGAAACGCTGAAAATCGTTTATTATTATATGATCGACAATTTCGTATACGATTATGACCGCGCGGCCACGGTAAAGTCAGGATACCTGCCGGTGGTGGACAGCGTGCTGGCCGAGAAAAAGGGCATATGTTTTGATTATTCGGCGGTGATGTGCAGTATGCTGCGCTCCCAGGGGGTGCCCTGTAAATTGGTCATCGGCTATGCCGGCGATATTTACCATGCTTGGATCAACGCTTATTTGCCCGATGTGGGTTGGATAGACCATGCCATTTATTTTGACGGCCAAAACTGGTCGCTGATGGATCCCACCTTTGCTTCCGGCAGCCGCAGCGCTTCCGGAGGCTATACGGTTACACCCGATCAGATAAACTACAGCATGAAATATGCTTATTAAAACGGGAGGGGAATAACAGCATGAGTGAAGAGCAGGGCGGTGCGGTAAAGATAAAGGCGCTGAAGCCGGATGAACTATCGGCCTTTTGCTATAAGTTTTCCTTGATGATGAAGGCCGGCATCAATTCCTCCGAGTGCATATCCATTCTGCTGGAGGAGACCGATTATCCCCGGGAACATGACATACTGAATAAAATGTATGAATATCTCGACATGGGGGAGCCCCTGTCTGCCGCATTGCGCAAGACCGGGTGTTTCCCCCTGCATTTAATAAACATGGTCACCATCGGCGAGCAATCGGGACGCCTGGAACAGGTGATGACCTCCATGGCACACTATTACCAGCAGGAGGCGGATTTATCCTATAACATCAAGCGCGCCATAACTTCGCCCGCCTTGATGATAGTCATGATGGCGGTCGTGTTTATGGTGTTGATGGTAAAGGTACTGCCGGTGTTCAAACAGGTATTCGAACAGTTGGGAACCGGTCTTTCCCCCTTGACGGAGTCGATGCTGCGTCTGGGCTCGGTGAGCGAAACGGCGGCGCTTATCTTCACGGCGCTGCTGGTGGTGCTGGTGGCGGCTCTGTTACTGCTGCTGCGCAGCGAAAATGGTTCGGAAATCTTGCGCCGGGGGTTTGACAAGCTGTTTTTCCGCGGAGATATGGGCTTGGCCCTGTCGCGCAGCCGTTTTGCTTCCGCCATGAACATGATGATGGAGAGCGGCATGAACCTCGACCAAGCGGTAGTTCATGCCGAGGAATTGCTTAAGGGCAGCCTGCTCACCCCGCGTTTGGGCAAATGCATAGCCGCCATGGAGGCGGGCACGCCATTCCCGGCGGCGGTGGCCGAATGCGAAGTGTTGTCCAGCATGCAGGCGGGAATGCTGTCGGCCGCTTTCAGGGCGGGCGCGGCGGAAGAGTCTTTGGCCAATCTGGCGGTGCGTTGCCAGGAGGAGGCCGACGATATGATGGCGGTCATGCTGGGGCGCATTGAACCCACTTTGATATTGATCCTGTCGCTGGCGGTAGGCCTGGTGTTGTTATCGGTGATGCTGCCGCTGATTGGAGTAATGAGTTCTATCGGGACCTAAGCGAGGTAGCGAACATGTTCCTGAACCGGCCGGCCGGGGGTTTCCGGCGAATAGTGGCACCCATATTGCTGATTGCGCTCATCATTGGCTTGAGCCTGCTCGTGGTTTTCGGTACCCAGAGCAAGGCCTCCGAGGAAGGCATCCGTCTGACCGAGCAGGCGGTTATCAGAGCGGCGGTGCAGTGCTATGCACTGGAGGGTTTTTACCCCCAGCAATTATCGTATCTTAAAGACCATTACGGGGTTTCATATAACGAGGACTCATATACCGTACATTATCAGTATATAGCCTCAAATCTCATGCCCGACATCACCGTTTTAGTAGTTGAGTAGCGGTACTAAAGGCGAAAGGAGCGCGAAGATAATCAAATCAGAAGCGAAAACTCGTGCCTCCCGTCTGGACACGGTAACCGTAGTGTTGCTGTGCGGATTCTTTATGCTGACCGCAGTGGGCATGACATTGCTGGGGAGTTCGGTCTACCATAAAACCGCACAGGCATCCGCCGAAAATTATACCAGCCGTACCGCGCTGTCATACGTGGCCCATCAGGTTCGCCACTGCGACCGCACCGGCGGTATAGAGGTGGGCGAGTTTCACGGCGCCGATGCGCTCTTGCTGTATCAGACATTTGCCGGTGACGATACCCGTTATGTGACGCAGCTATATTATTACGACGGCTATTTGCGGGAACTGTTCACCGAAGAGGGCGTTACCCTTGATCCCGATGCGGGTATCCCGCTCATCGCAATGCGCTCCATGCTGATAACCGAGTCGCCGGAAGGGCAGTTCATTACCGTTCATATTACCAGCGAAGACGGAGAACAAGGCAGCCTGGCATTAGCTCCGCGCAGCGGTATTATACAGGGGGTAACGCTATGAGCCAGCCACAGCGTTCGCGCTCGACCTTATTCTTGATGGAATTGATACTGGCGGTAATCATCTTCACCGTCTGTTGCGCCATATGCGTGGGTTTGTTCCTAAGAGCCAACGCGCTCGCCAATGACAGCACAACCCTTAATCATGCCGTTTTTGCCGCCGAAAGCTGTGCGGAAGCTTTTCGCGCCGATGCGCTAAAAAACTATGACGCGGCGGATGACACATATATCGTTATCTATGACCATGAGTGGCAGGTTATAGACCAAGGCTCTGATGCCTATGCTGCGGATGGCGTAGGGGAGGGCTCCGGGCGGCAGCACGGGCTCCCCCTGGAGTGCGAAGCCTATGTGCGGATGACCTTTGAGCAACAGGATTTTGTGCACAAGGCCCATATCGCTGTCTATACGCAGGACGGAGACGTGGTTTTTGAGCTGAATGCCGCCAAATACGTACCGGGGGGGCACGGCATATGACGCGCAAGAGTATCAGCGCCCTGTCCGGCACGGGCGGCATAACCATATTCATGATTCTGGTGGTGCTGTGCCTGGCGGTTTTTGGCGTTTTGGCGGTGGTTTCCGCGCAGGCCGACTGGCGCCTTACCGCCAAGAGCGCGGAAATCGCCGAAGCATACTATGCTGTCGACAGTAGGGGAGTACAGGTGTTGGCTGAATTAGCCGCGTCCAATCAGGCAGGTACAGTTGATTTTGCCGGCGCCCTTAAGCCATGGCTGTTGCCGGAAGATGAGGTCGCGGTTACCGTGCAGGGCGAGGATTTGCGGTTGCAAGCCTCGCTGGTAATGGATGCCATGCGCGCGCTGGCCATAGATGTGGTGTTGAAAGCCGATGGCAACTGCGAGATATTGGCCTGGCAGGTAACCGATACTTTTGACGAAGCTGAGCTGGAGCAGACCCTCCCGGTATGGGGCGGTTGATATTTAGAGGCATAGCGGTCAGTGGCATGACGGCAAATCAACAGGTCATGCAGAGCAACGCGTATAATTATTACCGGGTAGATACACTACCGGAAAGGAGAAGATGATGGAGGATTTAAACAGTATTCTCAAAGAAGCGGTAGAGCGGGGGGCATCCGATATCATGCTGGTGGCCGGGTTGCCGGCGGCAATGAAGATTAACGGCGTCATTGAGCGTGAAGGCCGGGAACGGCTGATGCCGGAGGATACGGAACGGCTGGTAAAAGAAATCTATCATGTATCCAAAGACCGCGATATCAACACCCTATTGAAAAACGGGGACGATGACTTTTCCTTCTCCCTGCCCGGTCTGTCGCGCTTTCGGGTCAACGTACTCAAACAAAGAGATTCGCTGGCAGCCGTGATACGGGTTGTTTCCTTTGATCTGCCCAATCGCATAGATAAAGGCATCCCCGATAATGTTATGGAGTTTGCCAAACTGCGCAAGGGCCTGGTCCTGGTCACCGGTCCCGCCGGTAGCGGCAAGAGCACCACCCTGGCCTGTATGATCGATGCCATCAATAATTCGCGCAGCGACCATATCGTTACCATAGAGGACCCGATAGAATTCCTGCATCGCCATAACCTAAGCGTGGTCACGCAGCGCGAGATTGCGACCGACACCGAGAGCTATGAAACCGCTTTGCGCGCCGTTTTGCGCCAGGCCCCGGACGTAATCTTGCTGGGCGAGATGCGCGACTATGAAACCATCAAAGTGGCTATTACCGCCGCTGAAACAGGCCATCTGGTGATTTCCACGCTGCATACGGTGGGCGCCGTCAATACCATTGACCGCATCATTGACATTTTCCCGCCCGAACAGCAGCAGCAAATCCGCATGCAATTGGCCATGGTGTTACAAGGGGTGGTATCGCAACAACTTATAACGACCGTGGATGGCAAAGTAAAACCGGCATTCGAAGTAATGGTGGTCAACACCGCCATTCGCAACATGATACGGGAAGCCAAAGCGCACCAGATGGAGAATGTGATTTTATCATCGGCGGCCGAAGGCATGATCACCATGGACAGCAGCCTGTTGCAACTGGTAAAATCCGGTGCGGTTTCGGCCATGGAAGCGCTGGATCACAGCAGCAATCCCGAGCAGCTGCAAAAGCGCCTGAAAGCGGAGGGACTCATAAAATAAGAGGATATATATTGAAACTAAAAGGAGCGGCCCCTTGGGGAGGCCGCTCCTTGGCATCTGTATGTATAGAGTCATTTACGGCAGGACTTTGACATCCTCCAGCGCATTGCAGAGCATAAGGTATTTAATGGACGAGCGGGGGATGGCGGAGCGCACTTCAAAATGCTCCTTGCCATGGATGGTAAAGTTAAACGTGGTCTGCGTAAAGGTACCCATATCCGTTATTTCTTTTAGCGGAAACGATACCGTCTGGCGGCGTTCTTCATCCTCAAACTCCAGCCGGTCTTTATACAAGCGCAATGTGCCGGTGGCCACCAGTAAACTGTCCCCGCCCACTTGATAGGAATACAGTTCCTGTCCCTCATCGCTGCACACCGGCTCGTCCACCGCAAGCTGCAGATAATCCTCCCGTTTATTATCCAAATAACCGATCTGCCAATTGTACCAATCCAAGGGGGTATCGAAGGTGACCGGACGCTCGGTGAGGCTTTCAAAACGCCCCTGTGGGTTATACCGAAGCTTTAGACCGCAGGAATCACAGGTAAGCGTGTCGTCATCGCTGCGCAAAGAGCCTATGGCTTTGCAGTCGGAACAATAGAACAGCGCTAATTCCAGATGCTCGGCCATCCGCTTGCCCTTAAAGCTTATCTGCGCTTTGGCGTTATGCGCAAACGCGTTGAAATACAGATCCTCATTGATGGCCCGTTGGACCTCTTCGCTGCTCATCGCCGCCAACTGCTCGGGTGGGTACTCGTTCACCATATAACCCCGCATAGCCCCCCGGCGGATGGTTTTCCCCCAGCGGGGCAGGGAAAGATGACCGCCCTCTATCCGATAGGTAATCAGGGTGGCGTTGCTGCGCTTTACCAGCTTAGCGGTGGAAGGAACGATCGGGGTGCTTACGCCGTTCCAGGTATTGCTGCCTTCCGGAAACATACAAATATTTTCACCCGCCTTCAGGGTGCGCAGCATCACCATGGCGGTATACATCTCGGTACGGGTTTTAAGCCGCAATATCGGCGCAATAAAAAATGTAAGCAACCGGCTGAGCACTCCCTGACGAAAGATATGCTCCGTGGCTACAAAATACATGTGTTGCGGGAAACTTATGCCCACCAGCATGGGATCCCAGTTGGTGGTGTGGTTGGATAACACGATGTAGGGATGGCTCCGGGGATAAACCTTATCATATTTATAATTAAAGCGCCAACGGACGAAAGGTATCAAAAGGAAACGCGCGGTTTTATAAACTCCATGATGTAACGTGGCTCTATTCAATAGGGCTGCCTCCCGTTTCTCAATAGATTTTAGTTCGGCGCCGCCCCAAACTAAGGCACCACTCCACTATATTATACTAAGTTCATATAAAATGAGCAATAAAATTAAACCGCAACAGGAATTTATCCAATCATGTTGAAATTAAAGAAAGTAGCTTACCGATGATGCTAAACGAAAGGGGGAAGGGGAGCGGCACATACCAGCTTGCGGCTGCAGCAGCCGCCGATGCCGGGGGACGGATTTATCCGTCGCGGCACCGACGATAAATAATAGAAATTATTAGTAGGAGGGAATTTAATGTCGGAGACTAAGACACACGGGAATGAAATCGTGATATCCGGTCATGTACAGGAATTGGTGGCTAATCCTTCAGCCCTGGGATTATTCGGGCTGGCCATAGTGACATTGGTGGCCTGCACCAGCAAACTGGGCATTACTGACGGTACGGCCATGATCATTCCTTGGGCGCTGTTCCTTGGGGCGCTGGCTCAGTTTGTGGCCGGCTTGCTCGACTTCAAACATAATAACACCTTTGGCGCCACCGCTTTTTGCGCCTACGGATTTTTCTGGTTTGGCATGGCCTTAAGCTGGATGTTTAGTAACGGCATGTTCGGCCTGGCCGATAAAGGCGTGGTCATAGACATGCACCAATTGGGCTTTGCGTTTCTGGGCTATTTTATATTCACCGTAATTATGACCTTTGGAGCCATGGGCGCCAATAAAGTGCTGTTCATTATATTTTTCCTCATCGATCTGCTGTTCCTGGGGCTGTTTATGGACACCTTAGGCGTCGGCGGGCACTTCTGGCACAGCTTGGCCGCTTGGTCGGAACTGGGCATAGCTATTATGTCCTTCTACGGAGTGGCAGTCAATGTATTAAACTCCCATTACGGTTTTACCGTTGTGCCGCCCGGAAAACCCTTTGGCCCGCTGCATAAAGCCAAAGAGGCGATGAGCAAAAGCATCAGCGCCTAACCGGGACATTTCCTAAACGATATTTTTCAAACACCACATAACAGCGGCGGGGAAGTGCCCCCGCCGCTTGCTTTTCTTAAAAACATATCCCACGCAACATCTACCATCTATATCTACCGTAAACCATATCCACACGCAATTTTTCTTTTACTTTACATAATATCTATTATGGGAAGATTATTATGGGAGGGGGCAGCATGGCATGGTGATCGGCTTGGCCGCTTGCATTGATTGGTACCGGCTGATGAATATTAAGGATTTTGACCACTTAAAGAATGTTGACACCGGTTACATATAATACTGGCGGTTTATTCTTCGCGGCGTGCGCACTTGGGTATTGGCGCCGTTTCCGCGGCGTGATACATTTCTTCTGGCCGTTGTTCTTCTTTGTGGCGTGACATTGCTCACCCGACCGGTTCCGGCCGGAGCTCTTCTGATGCGTTGGTTGGCCCCGTAGTTGCCATTAATGATATCGTAAACATTCGATTGATTGATGCTGCCGGTTAGGTTGCGGTTATACCGGTTTTCATAATTTGTGTTTCTATATATGCCGCCGCCGCCGATTCTCCAGGCGGCTTTCACATCACTGTTCTCCTCCGCCCCGCGCCCATTGACAATATTTGTCATATATCTGTCAATTTCGGTATTATACAGCTCGTATGAGGATGTAGCCCGCAAATCTTTCCATAAATTTATGAGATGTGAGGTAAAGGCGCTTTTATTGCAATGGTAAAAATCGCCCCACGCCTGGGGGTCGATAAATAGATTTGCTGTAAGCTCCGGGTAATGCTTGCTCACCACTTTGGCCAGGCACAGTGCGGCCAGGCATAGTTCCTCATCATAAAGCCAGCTGGCTGGGGTCCGGTACTCGAAGCCGCCATGATTTTTATCACGGCAATCGCCCAACATCCCGTATTTTTTTCTTCTCGCCCGGGCGCGCTCCGGAGTCTCCATCATCAGCAGCGGCACTGCCACATAATTGTCCAGTGCCCTGAGCAGTTGCAAGTTGGCTTTTAAGGGGCTGAAATGGATATGGCCTCCCGTATAGTAACCGGTAAAGGGCTCGCTGCCGGCTATCCATTTAATATTATGATATGGCGCCATGCGCTGAGCCGTCTGTAGCGCAGAGCGAATATTTTCGAAAAGGTTGAAGGGCGAAGCGGATGGCCGTGGCCGTATCTCGGCAATAGGACGCTGCTGACGGTTGGGAACGCGCAGGCTATCGCAGCCTACTAAACCGTCGTGAGGAAACAAGTAGGACGCGGGTATCATTTTGCCGTTAGATTTATTGGCGAGCATAAACTCCGGATCCGCTCCCAAGCGCAGGTCACGCTGTAATTCCCGCGCGCGGCCTTCCATATCGCTGGCTATGAGCTGGCATAACCGTTTTATCGTCTTAGCATTAAGCTCCGGCGAAGGTTGTACCGTCGTTACCCGATGCCTGCCTCCCATTCCGACTATCGTTACCTCGGCAAAATCCAGACCGGTGGCATATAAAGCATTCTTCGCTATTTCGGCAATACGGGGTACGCTTTTTTCATTCAGCCAGCGCCGGGTGCGTATGTCCGAGCCGGTCATCTGCGAAATTACAAAGCAACGCCTTCCGTATACCATCACGCTATAATTAATCCTTCCACGACCAGTGTCCGGAGCCGGGGACACAAAAGGTATGCGCGCCGCCTCCAATAACGACGGCAGATGTTGCGGCTCATCAAGGAACCTTTGCACCACCATGAGCGGGTTTAAATTAAATATGCAGCTATAGTCATTGATATGGAAGCTGTACTCGAATAAGCTGTCCTGTGAGTGTTGTACCGTGCGGCATTTAGTGCCGGGGAAGATTTCTTCCAGTGCTGATCCCAGCTTATGGCCGGTGTCATTACTGCGATAGCTAAATGTAACTATCATTATTATAAGGCTTCCTTTCCCCCAGGTCCGGCGTCCAGCAAGTAATTGAAATACTGCATCAACAGCGTATAGTGCTGCCGGCGCAGTTCAGGCTCGTCAAAACCGGCGGGCTTTGAGTTGATTTCAAATAGCTTCAGCCTACCTTGAGCATCCATGCCTATGTCCATAGACAAGACCCCCAGTTGCAAGTCGCCGTATCGTTCCAGCGCGGCGGCGGCATTTACCGCCAGGCGATCCAGTAATGGTACGGTTTGCGCATAGGCCGCGCGGCCCCAACATGAAGTTATAAGCTGTTCAAAACTCACCGCCCGCCCTCCGTTGGGGACATGAGTCACAAACGCTCCGGCATCGCCCGCAACACGCCCCGCCCGCGCCGCAAGCTGCCACTGCCCCCGGCCGTTTTTTTGCACCAACACCCGCAGATCAAATATGCGGCCCTGCCAGCGCGCCAGCCTTAATCCCTCCTGAATAAATGCCGGGGTTGTGCCATAGCTGTGTTGCAGCACTCGGTATAATCCGTGCAAATCAGACGCTTGCCGCCAGCTCACCGGATGGCCCTTACGAAAAAACGAATATCGGAAATATCCGGCTTCGTTTCGTATTACTTTACATAATCCTTGCGCGGTGTTGCCGGAACATAGCTTGATAAACACCTCGCCATGCCGCTCGGTCATGTTACCCAGGCTATCCGGCGCCAACGGCGCGTATTTCAGGCGAAACTCGGCCAAAGAAGGCTCATTATCCAGTGTTCTCTCCACTTCGCATTTATTCAGGAACCGGCTGTTAAAGAAGATAAGAGATGGAGCGTCGTTCAAAACGCGCACCAGTTTCGCAACGCCGGGCTGGGCCTCGTTACGGCGATAAACGATGCGGTTATATATTACGCGCGGGTATGGAAAGGTGTAGCGGCCCCATAAACCACGGTGCCAGTATAAGCCCTCGATGTCGCCGCCCATCGACTTGACACCCGAGGGATAGAAATAGAACATATCGATATTAGCCGCCGACGCGGCTTGAATCATTTCCCTGAATATAAGCTGAGCACGCCCCCGGGGCACGGGAGCACCTGATCCACTCCTCGGATCAATCAAAACTCCGACACTGCGTCGGGGGTCCCAATGGCAACAGTGATATATCGAAGCCAAAAGTATCCCACCCTATCCACGTTCTCCTCATGCCCTATCCTATGAAAACCGATGCGTCGGAGTGCCGGGAAACGCCTGATGCTGAATTTAAAGTGGCCACCGGCCACATGAGAAAACCGTCAAAAAACAAGAGGGTATAGCACTCGGCCATATACCCTCTCCTGCCAAAAGCGAATTATTTATTTGTGGGTGT
Organism: Syntrophomonadaceae bacterium; assembly: GCA_030526885.1. Classification (GTDB taxonomy): domain Bacteria; phylum Bacillota; class Syntrophomonadia; order Syntrophomonadales; family Syntrophomonadaceae; genus JAUNBV01. Next base: position 2,228 of record JAUNBV010000037.1, on the reverse strand, counting down.
GTCTGGGTATTAGATGCACTGTCTTATATCGCCCTCGCCAAGCGGTACTTGGTTTTATACATTAAACCTGAAATGCACTATATCCCCGTCCTTGACCTCGTACTCCTTACCTTCCAAACGGAGCAATCCCTGTTCACGCAAGGCGGAGGTGGTGCCATATCGAACATAATCGTCGTAAGCGAATACCTCGGCGCGGATAAATCCGCGTTCAATGTCGGAGTGGATTTTTCCGGCCGCGGCTTTGGCGTGGCATCCCTTTTCAATCGTCCAGGCTTTTACTTCATCCTCCCCCACCGTAAAAAATGAAATCAGCCCCAGGCGTTCATATATGCCGCGGGCGATTTTATCCACGCCGCTTTCGGCAAGCCCCAAATCGTTCATGAACTCAGTTCGTTCCTCGCCATCAAATGCTAAGAGTTGTCGCTCAATCTCGGCCGACATCTCTATTAGCGGCATCTGGCGTTCACGGCAAAACTGCAGCAGTGCATCGCGTTGCGGATATGCCGGCGCGGTAATCTCGTCTTCATTGATATTAACACATAAGATGAGCGGCTTCAGGGTAAGGAACTGATAGCCCGACATCATGCGTTCTTCCTCACCGTTGAGCTCGGCGGAGGAAAGCGCCTTCTCCTCATCCAGTACGCCCTGCAGGCGCAACAGTAAATCCAGTTCATCTTGCATCTGCGATTTTTTCTTATTATTGTTTATGCGCTCAATGCGCTTTTCGATTAGGTCCATATCGGATATCAGCAGCTCATAAGCGATGACTTCCAGATCCCGCAAGGGGTCTATACCGCTGTGCATGCTGGCCACGCTCTGGTCATCAAAAGCCCTGACCACATGCAACAGGGCGTCGGCGCGGCGAATGCTGTCCAAAAATACGTTGCTGCCCTTTTCCGTTCCCGGCACCAAACCGGGTATATCCACTACTTCCAGTTGTGCATAACTCGTCTTTTTCGGGCGGTAAACCGAGGACAGATGATCTATACGGCGATCAGGGATACGCGCCATTGCGCTCTGGCTCTTGCCGACTGAAAACCCGGCATTTTCGCTGCCGGTAAGCAACTGAAACACCGTGCTTTTGCCTACCATGGGTAGACCAACGATTCCTAATTGCATAAGGCTCCTCCTGTGGTCATCATAGAAGTATCTCGCTGGCGGTAAGGATTAAAAATATACCGGTTACCAATACGCCCAGAATCAGCATCATATAAGCCCCGGACTCGCTGAACTGGATAATGCGCGAAGCGTTGGACACATTGAAAAAGAATAATGGGATGGCTAAAACCAGTAACAGCACGGTTATGGGGTCCGCGCCCGAACCGGGATAAAAAATGGCCATAAATACTATATACACCAGCAGTAATATAAGATTCAGGCGGTAAAACAGCTTATAGGAATCATCTTCATGGTAGCTGGTGCCCTTTACCTCGGCCGGTATTTCATCCATATCTACTATGGTAATTGGGATGCTGGTCTTGCTCTCCAAAAAATCGGCCATGCGCATATCGTAAGGGGTAAGCCCGAAAAACCCCTTGCCGGTCTTCAGGTAGAGAAATTCTTCAGCCACATGGGTTCCGTACATCCGTACCGGTCCCAGCCCCTTGATGGTAAACAGACCCACTATATAACCGGGCCATTGGACACTCAAGAAAGGAAATAGATTGGCCTTGCCCTTGACAATGATGATTTCATTGACATCCTGCCAATAAATGCTCTTTTTCAGAAGGCCCCAGCGTATGGTCAAGTGTTCGTCATTAATCCGATAGTGCAAATTAAAGGCGCCGATGATTAAATATATGTATGCGACCAAAAAAAGATAGGTGGGCACATAGAGCATTATCTTCAATGCCATGTCTTCCGGCCCTAAGGAATAGCCGACTCCCCATAGGGTAAAGGTAAAGATGATCACCCCCGCCAGTAACCCGACCCACGGTCCGGAGCTTTTTCTGGTTGTAAATTCCACAAAAATTCCCCCTCATTACTATATGATGTATCGCCTAGCGCTAAAAATTATGCGTAATGATAAAAACCCCGGCCGCTTTTGCGTCCGAATTGGCCGGCGCGTATCATGCCGTTAAACCAAGGATGGGGCCGGTATTTGAAGTCTTTGTATTCATTGCAGAAGTTTTGCAGGTTGTGGTGGATCACATCCAGTCCCAGCCGATCCGCCATCTCCAGTGGGCCTTCGCTCATTCCCGCCCCCAGACGCATACAGCTGTCTATAT
>JAUNBV010000187.1 GCA_030526885.1 Syntrophomonadaceae bacterium | reverse complement strand
CCCTGATATCTAATTACCGCCAACCCACAGAGTGTTGCGGTGTATTACTTCGTCGTAATCCTTGTCGCCCAGGACGGTTTCTATTTCGGAGCACTGCTTCCCCGCTATCAGGCGGGTTTCGGCCGCGCTGTAGTTGCTTAAGCCGCGGGCCAGTTCCTTGCCCTGCCGGTCGCGGATGGCGATTACCGCGCCGCGTTCGAACTCGCCCTGCACCTCCTGCACGCCGGAGGGCAGCAGGCTTTTGCCGCGCGCGGTCAGGGCGTTAGCCGCCCCCTCGTCAATGACTACGCTGCCCTGCGGTTTGGCGCCAAAGGATATCCATTTCTCCCTGGCGTGCATACGCCGGTCGCGGGGCACGAACAGGGTGCCCAGTTCTTCCCCCGCCAATATGCGGTTCAGTACATGCTCGGCGGAACTGTTGGCTACCACCATGGGAATGCCGGCGCTCATGCACACCCGGGCGGCATGGAGCTTGGTCAGCATGCCGCCGCTGGAAAAGGCGAAGCCGCGATTGCGCGATTTTTCCTCCATGTCCTCGGTGATGGCCTCCACCACCGAGAGAAGCGCGGCGTCCTCGTTGCCGCGGGGGTCGGCGTCATACAACCCGTCCACGTCGGACAGGATTATCAGCAGATCGGCGTCCACCAGCCCGGCCACCAGGCTGGACAGGGTATCGTTATCGCCGAATTTTATTTCTTCCACCACCACGGTGTCGTTTTCGTTGATGATGGGGATAACCCCGTAGTTCAGGATGGAGAGCAGGGTGTTGGTGGCGTTCAGGTAGCGCAGACGCTCGTCCAGGTCTTCGCGGGTCAGCAGCACCTGGGCCACGGTCTGATGGTATTCGCCGAACAGTTTTTCATACATGTGCAGCAAAACGCCCTGGCCGATAGCGGCCAGCGCCTGTTTCTGCGGCAGGGTGCGGGGCACGTCGGCTAACCCCATGCGGTTGGCGCCGGTGCCGATAGCGCCGGAACTTACCAGCACCACTTCGATGCCGCGGTTATGTAGGTCCGCAATCTCGCGCACCAGGCTCTCCATGCGGGCGTAATTGGCCTTGCCGTTGGGATAGGTCAGGGTGCTGGTGCCCACCTTGATGACGATACGGCGGCTGTCCTTAAGCCTGCTCCTCCACTCCATGTCGCTTACCTCCCCTGTATTGCTGCCCCTTGCATAAACCCCCGGCTGCCCATCACTTGCCCCGGGCCGGGAAAGCGCCTCCCAGGCAAAGTCTTCTTCCCCGCCCCGCAACCGGTAATTAAAGCTTAATCGCTGTACTCAAATTCCATGTCCAGTATGCGCACCGTATCGCCGGCCTTGATGCCTCTGTCGCGCAGGGCCTGATCCAGGCCCATGCGCTCGGTGGTGCGCTGGAAGCGCTGCAAGGATTCGTCCTCATTAAGGTTGGTCATAATCAACAGGTTTTCTATCCGCTTGCCGGTAACTACGTAAACCCCGTTCTCTATGACGATGCTAAAGGGCTCTTCTTCCTCGAATTTGCGCACTACCGTCTCGTCGATGACCGGAATGCTCTGGCGCGGAGCCTCCCGCAGCTTGGCAAACACCGCGTCCCGCAGGGGTTCGATGCCCTCGCCGGTAACGGCGGAAATGCCGTAGATATCTTCGGTGACGCTCTGTTTTAAGGCCGCAAATCTCTTTACGGCCTCAGGCACGTCGAGCTTGTTGGCGGCGATAAGCTGCGGGCGTTCCAGCATTTTAGGGTTATAGCGCTCAAGCTCCTGCCGCAGGGTGTTATAATCGTCCAGCACGTCGCGGCCATCGGTCTCGGCGCAATCCAGCACGAACAGCAGCAGGCGGGTGCGCTCGATGTGGCGCAAAAAGTCATGGCCCAGCCCGGCCCCCTCATGGGCGCCTTCGATCAGGCCGGGGATGTCGGCGATGACGCAGGATTCGGCTTTGTCGCGGCTCACCATCACGCCCAGGTTGGGAATCAAGGTGGTGAAGGGATAATCGGCTATTTTGGGCCGCGCCGCCGACAGGCGGGAGATGAGGGTGGATTTACCGGCATTGGGAAAGCCCACCAGCCCCACGTCGCCCAGCAATTTCAGCTCCAGCCGGATGTAGCGTTCCTGGCCGGGTTCGCCGTTTTCGTGCATGTTGGGCGCTTTGTGGATGGAGTTGGCGAAACGGCTGTTGCCGCGCCCGCCGCGCCCGCCCTTGGCGATGAGCGCTTCCTGTCCGTGTTCGGTGAAATCGGCGATGACCTCGCCGGTATCATCGTCATACACTATCGTACCCACCGGTACGCGCGCGACGGTGTCCTCGCCCCAGGCGCCGTGCATGTTCTTGCCCATGCCGTGCACCCCGCGCTGCGCCTTGAAGTG
>JAUNBV010000036.1 GCA_030526885.1 Syntrophomonadaceae bacterium | reverse complement strand
CCCTTCTGACTATCCTCTTATAGTCCTTCTTGAACGTAGCCTCGTATCTAATCGTCAGCATTCAGGTCCTCCATCAACTCGCTCACGGAGCAGAACTCCCGACTCAGGCCTACGCCGTTCCGAGCGTTCTCGATGGCACGCCGGGTCTCTTCATTAGGCATATTCCCGGAAATCTCAAAGGGTATCCTGTTTTCTCTCACCGCTTTTTTGGCGAACACGCAAAATGCCGTGGTCATGCTCATCCCTATGTCCGCGCAAAACGCCTCAAACTGTCGTTTCAAATCAGCGTCCATGCGAATGCTTACATTAGTCTGCGCCATATCAACCGCTCCTTTTATAAAGATTATATTCAATATACAAATAAATACATACGCTGTCAAGACATTTTAATGCAACCTGCCGCACGGTCGGTCAATAACAGAACGCGGCCGGGATCACCAGCCCGTAGGGGTGCGCATTGCGGACGCGGCCCAGTGATACAAGCCCTTTAGGGCGCAGGAGAGCTGTGAAACCTACCGCGGAGGAAGATGGCCATACCGCACACCGTCCCCTTGTCACCCCGTCTAACCCGCCAACGGGCGGTGGCTATGATGTACCGCTACGCTAATCAGGGTTCAGGGGGCGGCACACACCCCCACCAAAAGCCCCTTTGCTGCACCAAAAACAGGGATGCGCGTAAAAGCAGTCCCTGTTTTTTGCGTCCCTGTGGATAACTCGTTTTCCCCACCCTGCTCACACTCCGTAATACACGTCCCCTTCGCGCTTCACCCTGCCTTGCTCCTGCAGGCGCTCAACGTGTTTGAGCAGCAAAGCAGGGCTGTCCCCTTGTTTCCAGGAGACACAGGAAAACCGCCGCCTTGTCTCCTTTTTTTCATTACCCCCTTGACAGCTGAAGGGGCTTAGTTGTAAAATAATTAAAATGATTACAATATAGTTTATATACGATTTGCCGCGGGGGGAGGGTGTTCCGACCGATGGGAGATAATGGCGAAGATAAGCATGAGAAAGCTAAGGCGGCCCGGAAAAAGGCGGAGCTTGGCGATAGCATAGGTTATAAGAAGACCGCGGATTATTTGCATAATGCCGGTATACGCCCCTCCTATCAGCGGGTCATGGTGTGGAACTATCTGGCCGGGCAGCGCAACCATCCCACCGCGGAACAGATATACGCCGCGCTGGTGGGGGAATTGACGGGAATGTCAAAGACCACCGTCTATAATACGCTGAAGCTGTTCGTGGAAAAGGGGCTGGCGGTGAGCCTGAACATGAATGAGAACGAGAGCCGGTTCGACGCCACTACGAAATTCCACGCCCATTTCCGCTGTACCCGCTGCGGGGAGATAATCGATGTGGACATGCCGGAAGATATGGCTCCTTTCAAGGGCATGGAAGCTTATGAGGTGCTGGAGCGGCAGTTGTACCTGAAGGGGTATTGTCCGCGATGCAAGGCGTCGCTGCAATAAATAGAGTACAAAAATATTATTAAGGGAGGTATTTTGTAATGGATTTAAAGGGTTCCAAAACAGAAGCTAATTTGATGGCGGCATTTGCCGGCGAATCGCAGGCGCGCAATAAGTATGATTTCTTTGCGTCGCAGGCCAAAAAGGAAGGGTATGAGCAGATCGCGGCTTTCTTTACCGAGACTTCGGGGAATGAAAAGGAACATGCCAAGCGCCTGTTCAAGCTGCTGCATGACAATGCCATCCCCTCCACCGAGGAAAATCTGCTGGCCGCTGCCGAGGGTGAGGAATATGAGCACACCCAGATGTATCCCGAATTTGCCAAAGTAGCCGAGGAAGAGGGCTTCACCGCCATCGCCATGATCCTGCGCAAGCTGGCGGAGGTGGAAAAGCATCATGAAATGCGTTACCGGGCCTTGCTGCAAAATGTAAAGCAGGGCAGCGTATTTAAAAAGCCTGCCGCCGTGATGTGGAAGTGCCGCAACTGCGGTTATCTTTACGAAGGCCCCGAAGCCCCCAAGGCCTGTCCGGTATGCGCCCATCCCCAGGCTTATTTTGAATTAAATACCGAAAATTATTAAAAAGGAGACCGCTATGGCTGAAAAATTTTTCTTATGTAAAATATGTGGCAATGTCATCGGGCCGGTAAAGGGGCCTTCGCTGAAGCTCGAATGCTGCGGCGAGCCCATGACCGAATTGGTAGCCAACACCGTGGACGCGGCGCAGGAAAAGCATGTGCCGGTGGCCACGGTGAGCGGTAATACGGTCAAGGTGGAGGTGGGCTCCGTGCCCCATCCGATGCTGAAAGAGCATCACATCGCCTGGGTGTGGCTCAAGAGCGAACAAGGGGTGCAAAGAAAGAAGTTGCCGGTGGACGGCGCGCCCCAGGCGGTTTTCGCTCTGACCGAGGACGACAAGGCCGTCGAAGTGTACGAATACTGTAATCTACACGGGCTGTGGAAGGCCGCGGTGTAGACTAAAGCCCCGATATTAAATCCGCTTTAACCCGGAGGCCGTTTCTCACAGAGAAGCGGCCTCGTTATGGTTTTGGCCCCCTTTACCGCGGGGCGGCATGGTTATCGGGACGTGGCGCTCAGCGCATATTGCGCTATCCCGTTCCATAGGATATAGGAGGATGGGATGAAGGGGTGGCTTGGGGGATGGGAAAGCGTCTGGCGGGGCATATACGCGACAATCGCTGGCAGTACCGGGTGGTAATGGCAGCGGTGCTTTTGGGGATAGTATTGGGGTGTTACCGGGCCTGGGGGATGGCGGAAGCGCCGGCCGGGGAGCTGATGCTGCATTTGCAGGAGATATCGGCCGCGGGTATGCCCCAAGAGTTTTGGGCTGTAGCGTGGCTGAATCAAGCCACCGCCGCCTTGCTGCTGGGCGTGCTGGGGCTGACGGTGATAGGTTTGCCGGTAATACTGGCCATACTGCTTTACAAGGCCTATGCCCTGGGTTTCAGCGTAATCCTGTTGCTGACCATGGGCGGCGGGCAGCCGGCATTTAACGTTTTAGCGGGGTTACTGCTGCCCAATCTGGTTTATCTGACGCTGTTGGCGCTATGGGCGGTACCGGCGTTGAATTTCTCCCTCTATCTGATCGACCGCCACCGGCAGGGTGCAACGCAGGGCCTGGGGCGCAACCTGTTGCGCTATTGCGCGCTGCTGGCGCCGGTATTGGTGGGGCTGGGGGTGGGCGCGCTGTTGGAGGTGAGCCTGGCGCCGTTGCTGTTGGAGTTTTTACAGGGGATATGAGTAAGGGGTGAGCTTTTGTTTATCGTAATCAAGTGGGATAAAAAGCGGCGGCGGATGGCAACGGCGCTGCTGGCGCTTCTGCTGGCGCTTTCCTGCGCCTGGTGGCTGGCCGTGCCGCCGTCGCCGGTGGCAGTATGGCGTGAGCAGGAGGATGAAATCCCTTCGGGCAATCCGCTACGGGTGCAAGCGCCGCTTTACGGAGAAGAAGGCATAAGCCGGCTGGTGCTGAAAATGCAGAACTTTTATTTAGAGCCGTAAATAATGAAGGAATTGGCGGACTTTTTGTCTAATTCTTACCACAAAAGGTGTGAAGCGGGTGACGGTCATGGACAGACTGACCCAGGATTTTTTGCGCTACCTGAAATATGAAAAGGGTTTTTCCCCCAACACGGTGCAGGCTTACCGCAACGACGTGCAGAAGCTGCGGGAATGGCTATGGCCGGGGCTGAAGGGTGACGCGCCCTGGGCGGAGGTGGAAAAAAACCAGTTGCTGCAATTTATCGCCGAGCAACTGGACGCCGGCGCCAAACAGACTACCGTGGCGCGCAATATGTCCGCCATCAAGAGCTTTTACGCTTTCCTGATGCAGGAGGGCGAGGTTGTAAAGGACCCCAGCACCGAGCTGGAGACGCCTAAAATAAGGCGGCCGCTGCCCAAGGTGCTCAGCCTGGATGAGATTAACCGGCTGATGGACGCGGTGGATGTGTCCACCCCCCGAGGGATGCGGGATCGCGCCATGCTGGAGATAATGTACGGCAGCGGCGTGCGCGTGAGCGAACTGCTGTCGCTGCAGATGGGCGATTTGCAGATGGCGGCCGGATTTCTGCGCTGTATGGGCAAGGGCGGCAAGGAGCGCATCGTGCCGGTGAATAAGTTGGCGCTGGACTGCACCCGTGAGTATCTGGAATTCGGGCGTCCGTCGTTATTGAAGCAAGGCAATTCCAGATATATATTCCTTAACGCCCGCGGGTCACAGCTCACCCGTCAGGGGTTTTTGGGCATTTTAAAGCAATATGGCGAAAAAGCGGAGATCGAAAAGCAGTTCTCCCCCCACACCCTGCGCCACAGCTTTGCTACCCATCTGCTCGAAAACGGCGCCGACCTGCGCATAGTGCAGGAACTGTTGGGGCATGTGGACATTTCCACCACCCAGATATATACGCATGTAAGTCAGTGGCGGCTACAGGAAGTGTACCGGGAAAGCCACCCCCGGGCGTGAGCCGCGCACAGGCCAAAGATAACCGGAAAACACGGAGGTTTACAATATGGACAAGCGGGTGGTTTTGATAGTGCTGGACAGCATGGGCTGCGGCGCGATGGAAGATGCCTGGCGCTATGGGGATGAGGGCAGCGATACCCTGCGCCATACCGCCGAGGCGGTGGAGGGCTTGAAGGCGCCCAACCTGCAGCGTATGGGGCTGGGCTGTTTGGGCGGCATCCGCGGCGTACCGCCGGTTGCAAAGCCCGAAGGCGCTTACGGCAAGATGCGCGAGCAGTCGCCGGGCAAGGACACTACCACCGGGCATTGGGAGATGATGGGGCAGATACTTTCGCAGCCCTTTCCCACCTTTCCCGACGGTTTTCCGCCGGAATTGATGGCCGCGTTTGAACAAAAAATCGGCCGGGGCACGCTGGGCAACGTGGTGGCCTCCGGCACCGAAATCATTGAGCGGCTGGGCGCGGAGCATATGCGAAGCGGCCGGCCCATCGTGTATACCTCCGCCGACAGCGTTTTTCAGATCGCGGCCCACGAAGAGATTATCGCCTTGGACGAGCTGTATGGCATGTGCCGCACGGCGCGGGAGCTTTTGACCGGCAAATATGCGGTGGGGCGCGTAATCGCGCGCCCCTTTACCGGCGAGCCGGGACGTTTCACCCGCACCGCGCACCGCCATGATTTTTCCCTGGCCCCCCGGCGGCTAATCTTGGACGAGCTGACCGCGGCGGGGCTGCCGGTGGCGGCAATAGGCAAGATAAAGGACATCTATGATGGCCACGGCATCACCGCGCATTATCCCAGCGGTTCCAATGCCGAGGGGATGCGGCAGGTGCTCGCCGCGCTGCGGGAGCAGCGGCGGGGGCTCATTTTTGCCAATCTGGTCGATTTTGATATGATGTTTGGCCATCGCAACGACGCCGCCGGTTATGCCGGGGCCATAGAGGACTTTGACGCCTGGCTGCCGCAGCTGATGGCGGAGCTGAAGCCGCAGGATGTGCTGCTTATCACCGCCGATCACGGTTGCGATCCCACTACCGAGAGCACCGATCATTCGCGGGAGTTTGTTCCGCTTCTGGCCTGGGGCCGGCCGGTACGAGGGGGAGTAGACCTGCAATGCCGCGACAGCTTTGCCGATGTGGGACAAACTATTGCCGACTACCTTGGCGTCATCCCCGATGCCGGGTTAGCCGGCACCAGCTTCTGGCCCCAAATCGAAAGGGGGCTTTAAGACCATGCATATGACAGAACTGATAATGAAAAAGCGCGACGGGGGAGAGCATGACCAGGCGGAGATAGATTTTCTGGTTCAGGGTATCAGCGATAATTCCATTCCCGATTATCAACTGGCGGCGTGGACGATGGCGGTTTATTTCCGGGGCATGACCAAGGAGGAAACGCGCCGGTTCACGATGGCGATGGCTCAGTCCGGCAAGATGATGGACCTGTCCTCGCTGCCGGGGCCGAAAGCGGATAAGCACAGCACCGGCGGGGTAGGGGATAAGGCTACCCCGCTGGTCATGGCGCTGGTGGCGGCAGCGGGCATAGCCGTGGCCAAAATGTCGGGGCGGGGCCTGGGGCATACCGGCGGCACCATAGATAAATTTGAATCCATCCCCGGTTTTCGCAGCACCCTGGCTACGGATGAGTTTATGGAGCAGCTGCGCCGCATCGGCGCGGTGGTAGCGGGGCAGAGCAGCGATCTGGCGCGGGCGGACAAGCGCCTCTATGCGCTACGCGATGTGACCGGGACGCTGGCCAGCATTCCCCTCATCGCCTCCAGCGTGATGAGCAAAAAAATCGCCGCCGGAGCGGATACCATCGTATTGGACGTGAAATGCGGCTCCGGCGCTTTTATGCGCGACCTGGAAAGCGCGCGGGAGCTGGCTTTAAGCATGGTTGATATCGGCCGGGGGTTGCGCCGCCGGGTGACCGCGGTCATCAGCAATATGGATGAACCGCTGGGCTGGGCGGTGGGCAACAGCCTGGAAATGACGGAGGCAATCGATATCCTTAAAGGCGGCGGGCCGGGCGATGTGCGCGAACTTTCGCTGGTGTTGGCGGAGCAGATACTGATCATGGCCGGCCGCAAGCCCCAGGCGGCGCGCAAGGAACTCGAAGCTTTACTGGATAATGGAACCGCATTGCGGAAATTTGAGGAAATGGTGGCCGCGCAGGGAGGAAAGATAAAGCTTGATGTCGAAGGCTATAACTTACCGGCGGCCACACACACCATAGATGTTTTGGCCGCCGAAACCGGGTGGGTGAAGCGCGTCGACGCGCTCAAAGTCGGACAGTTGAGCATGGAACTGGGGGCCGGGCGGCAGCGCTTGGGCGACGAAATCGATGCTTCGGTCGGAGTGGTGTTGCAAAGAAAAATCGGCGACCGGGTCGAATCAGGCGAGCGGATAGCCGTTATCCACGCGCGCCGGGGGGAAGACCGGACGCTGCGTTCCTCCGAATTGCTGGCGGCGTTTGAGTTCACGGATTATCCGGTAGTTCCGCCGCCGCTGGTATTGGATATCATTTCTTGAGCGGCATGGAGCAAGGTTTGTAAGTAAAGATATTTTTAAGCGGAGGAATACGAATGCTTTGGCAGGCAAATAACCCCACCCACATTGTTTTTGGGGAACGGGCATTGAAGTCGCAAGGCTCGCTGCTCAAGGGCTTGGGAAAACGCGTGCTGGTGGTGACCGGGCAAGGAGGTTCGGCCCAGCGCAACGGCGCACAGGATGATGTGATAAAGGCCTTCAAATCGGCCGGTATCAGCAAACATGCGGTTTTCGCCGAGGTGGAGCCCAATCCATCGGTACATACCTTGCGCCGGGGCGCGCAGGCGGCGCAGGAAATAAAAGCCGACATCATCGTGGCCATAGGCGGCGGTTCCCCCATGGATGCGGCCAAGGGCATCGCGGTGCTGGCGTTGGAGGATTTGAGCGAGGAAGCCCTGTTCGAATTGAGGTACCGCAAGGCCCTGCCGATAGTGGCGGTGCCTACCACCGCCGGGACCGGCAGCGAGGTCACCGGCTCGGCCATCATCAGTTCGCCGTTATACCAGAACAAGAAAAACATCGGCGGCCCGCTGTTATATCCCCGGATAGCGTTTCTGGATCCCCGTTATACCTACGATAATCCTCGGCAGTTGACGCTGGATACGGCGCTGGACGCCTACGCCCATGCGCTGGAAAGCTATTTGGCGTTTCGCTCCAACCCCATCAGCGACACCTATAGCCTGCGGTCTTTAGGCATTATGGGCGAGTGCCTGCATATGCTGAGCGAGGCGCGCGAATATACGCCCAAGGAACGGGAACGGCTACTGCTGGGCTCCCTGCTGTCCGGCCTGGCCATCAGCATCACCGGGGTATCCATGCCGCACGGCATGAGCTATCCGCTCACCTATAACCGCGATATCCCGCATGGGCGCGCCCTGAGCTATATCATTCCGGCCTGGATGAGCTGGATTATGCGCGTGAGCCGCAACCAGCGCATGCAAAACGCGCTCCGCGCTTCCGGCTTTAACACGCTGGCCGAGATGGAGGGGCTGTTGCGCGCGTTAGGCGGCGTTGCGCCCAAGCTGTCGGAGCAGGAACGGGAGCAATACCTGCAGTTAACGCTGGATTCAAAGAATGTATTCAACGGCGTGGTATTCCCGCAGCGCGAAGATGTAAAGGCCTTGCTGGACGATATCTTTCAGTGATGCTTTAAGGAAAAGAGTCTAAAATAAAAACCTCCGCCATATGTTGCAAGTAAAGCACAAGGGGGAGGTTTTTTTATGCGAAGCATCAAAGCGGTATCAATAATGATCTTGCTGGCGCTGTGCTTGACCACCGCCTCATCCCCGGCACGGGCGATTGAAGAAACGGCGCCGGAACTGTCCGCGGTGCAGGCCGAAACCTATGTGTTGATGCTGGCCGACAGCGGACAGGTATTGCTGGAGCATGAGCGGGACAAAGCGTTGCCGCCGGCCAGCATGACCAAACTGATGACGCTGCTGCTGGCGGTGGAGGCACTGGAGGAATCGCGCGCGTCGCTGGACGATATAGTCACCACCAGCGAGCATGCCTGGAGCATGGGCGGTTCCCAAATCTATCTGGAACCGGGTGAGGAAATGAGCTATCAGGATATGCTGATGGCGATAGCGGTAGGCTCGGCCAATGATGCCTGTGTGGCGGTGGCGGAGTTCCTGGAGGGGAGCGAGGAGGCGTTTGTGGACAAAATGAACGCCCGGGCCCAGGAAATCGGGATGAAGAACACTCATTTCGCCAACACCAACGGCCTGCATGAGGCGGGCCACGTGACCAGCGCCTATGATATGGCCCTGCTGGCGTGCCACATCTTGCAGCATCCCATGGTGATGGAATACACCAAAGTCAAGGAATACGATCTGCGCGGCGGGGAGTTCAAGCTGTATAACACCAATAAGCTGCTGTGGTGGTTTAAGGGAACCGACGGCATGAAAACCGGCTGGACCACGGAGGCCAAGTATTGCCTGACCTCCACCGTGGAGCGCGACGGTTTGCGGCTGGTGGCGGTAGTAATGGCGTCTCCCAAGACCAACGGGCATTTCAGCGATTCCATGCTGCTGCATAATTACGGCTTTGCCCGCTATAGCTGGAAGGAGTTTCTGGCCGCCGACGAAGGCTGCGGCAGCGTGACGGTAGGCAAGGGCAAGATGGAGGAAGTGGGTTTGCATACCGCCGAAGCGGTAGGCATTGCCTGCCTCAAGGAGCAGCTTAATAATGTAAGCGCCGAAGCGGTATTGCTGCCCTATGTCGAAGCCCCGGTGTATAAAGGGCAGAAGCTGGGCGAATACAAAATCAGCGTGGACGGAGTGTTGAGCAAGCAAGTGGATATCGTGGCGGCGCAGGACGTGCCGCGCGGCGGCATATTTCGGGAAATTTTGAAGCTTTGGGACGAAAGTTTCACTATATAGTTGGAATTTTGTGGAAGGGACAACGCCCCTTGCTGTGGAACTCTGTATCAGTTGTCAGTTGCCTGTGCCCCGTAGCGTTATGAGCTGTGAGGACGGGGAAAGGGCCTGCCGCCCCTGCCGCGGGCAGGCAACCGACAACTAAACAGCATGTCACGGGAAGGGGTTTTGCTTGTGAGCTACGATATAAAAAACATCAAAAATGGGGTGATGGTCAGGATCAGGGGGGAGCTGGACCTAATGACCGCCGGACGGCTGCGGCCCGTGCTGGAGCAGATATTGCGGGAACGCCCGCCCACGCGGATGGTGTTTGACCTGGAGCACACCACCTTTATCGACAGCTCCGGCCTGGCCCTGATCTTAGGGCGTTATCGCCAGATATCGGAGCAGGGCGGGCGTATGTTCATCGTGGGGGTACGCCCCATGGTACATCGTATCCTCGATTTATCGGGGGTGGTAGGCCTGATACCGATACTGCCGACGGCAAACGATGTGCCGGAGGATTAGCGGCTTTGGACAGGCCGGGGGGTTGAGAGAATTAGGCTGCCGCGTACCGGGACGCGGGGCTTGAAAGGGTGGATTTAGCGGATGAAAGACTATGTAAAAATTCAATTCATGAGCCGGCCGGAAAATGTGGCCTTTGCGCGGGCCAGTACCGCCGCCTTTGCCAGCCGGTTGAACGTGACGCTGGAGGAGATCGAGGAGCTCCGGCTGGTGGTGTCGGAGGCGGTGTCCAACTGTGTGGTCCATGCCTATCCGGGGGATAGGGAACAAAAAATAGAACTGTGCGCCGAGATACTGGAGGATGAACGGCTGGAACTGACCGTCACGGATTGGGGCGTGGGCATTGCAGACGTGGCGGCCGCCCTGCAGAGCAACTACTCCAACCGACCCGAGCACATGGGCCTAGGTTTTACCTTCATGAAAACATTTATGGATCAAATGGAGGTGACCAGCACGCCGGGACAGGGCACCCAAGTGCGGCTGGTGAAGTGTTTTGGCGCGAACCCCGACGGCGGCGATTTGTAGGAGGCCAAAATATGCCGGCTGCAAAACGCTATGGGGACAACCATGCCCTGCTGCGCAGCGCGCAGGATGGCAACGAGAGTGCCCGCGCCGAGATTTACGAAGCCAACCTGGGGCTGATTTCGCTGGTGCTGCAACGCTTCAAGGGCAGCGCGGCGGAACAGGAAGACCTGTTTCAAGTGGGCGCTATCGGCCTGCTCAAAGCCATTGACCGCTTCGATTTCAGCTATGAGGTGCAGTTTTCCACTTATGCCGTGCCGATGATAATCGGGGAGATAAAGAGGTTTCTGCGCGATGACGGCATTATCAAGGTACAGCGCAGCGTGCGGGAAAACTATTTGCAAGTGCGGCGGGCGCAGGAGCGACTGGCGGCCGATCTGGGGCGGGAGCCGCGCCTGGATGAGCTGGCGGCGGAGACCGGGATGGAACGCGAGGAAATCGTGATGGCTTTGGAAGCCTGCCGCGCTCCGGCTTCTATCGACGAAACCTCGCCCGGGGAGGAAAATGAAGCCCTGTCCCTGATGGAGCGCATAATAGGGGAAGACGGCAGCGCCGCCATGTTGGAGCAAATCGCGCTGCGGGAGGCGGTGGCAGCCCTGGCCCCCCGCGAACAGGAAATCATCCTGCGCCGTTACTTCCGCGACGAGACCCAGACCGTCATCGCCGCCGACCTGGCCTTATCCCAGGTGCAGGTGTCGCGGTTAGAGAAAAAAGCGCTGGCCAAGCTGCGGGAAGCGCTGGTCAGGGATTAAGGCCGATGGGTCACCACTCGCGCAATAAAGGAAAACCGGGGACGGGCGTCGAAAGGTATGGGCCATGAAATATCGTATAATTTCCGTGGGTAAAATCAAAGAACCGTTTTACCGGCAGGGCGTGAACGAATATATGAAACGCCTGAAAAGCTATGGGCAGTTTGAGCTTATCGACGGGCTGGAGGAGCGGCTGGACCCCGAACCGGCCCCTAAGGACATCGAACACATGCTGCAAAAGGAAGCGGGCAAGATACTGAACCTGCTGCGTCCGGACGAGCTGGTGGTAGCGCTGGATATCGAGGGCAAAAACCCCGATTCGCGGCAGTTGGCCGATCTGGTGCGGCAGTGGAACGAGAGCGGACGCCCCCGCGTCAATTTCGTCATAGGAGCTTCCTACGGCCTGTCGCCCGACATGAAACAACGGGCTGATTACCGGCTGTCCTTTTCTTCCCTGACCTTTGCCCATCAACTGGCGGTACTGATGCTGGTCGAGCAGCTTTACCGTTCCTTCCGCATCCTCCATCACGAGCCCTATCATAAATAATTATAATGTAATAAATAACTATTAATAAAAATTTTATTGCCCCTCGCTCAGCTGTGCGCTAAAATATCGATATCACAAATATTTAACATAATAATAACAATTTATTATGTTAACGCACATTAAAAGGAGGGGTTGGTTTGAACAAATTGAAGTGGTTTACTCTGATCGGGGGCCTGGTCATCGGCGTGATTGCGGTCATCCTGGTCAAGCTCGGCAATCCGGGCAACATGGGCTTTTGTATCGCCTGCTTTGAGCGCGATATCGCAGGAGCGCTCGGCCTGCACCGCGCCGGGGTGGTGCAGTATATCCGCCCCGAGATTATCGGCCTGATCCTGGGCGCGATGATATTTGCCCTGTTTAAAGGCGAATTCCGCAGCCGTGGCGGTTCGGCCACCTTTTTGCGCTTTATTATGGGCGCTTTCATGATGATCGGGGCGCTGGTGTTTTTAGGCTGCCCCCTGCGCGATATCCTGCGCATGGCCGGCGGCGACGTCAACGCCGTGGTGGCCTTTATCGGCTTTGCCCTGGGCATCGCCACCGGAGTATTCTTCTTAAAGCGCGGCTTCGACTTAGGCCGCAGCACCAACCATGACCATCAATTGGGCGGCTTCGTTTTGCCCGCCATTTTCGCCTTTTTGTTGGTGCTGCTGCTGTGCGCCACCTCCTTCAGCGAAGGCGGCCCCATCTTCTTTAGCCAATCCGGTCCCGGTTCCATGGCCGCTCCCGTGGCCATCAGCCTCATCGCCGGTCTGTTGGTGGGCGCTATCGCCCAGCGGATACGCCTGTGCCTGAGCGGCGGCATCCGCGACTTCATCCTGATGCGGGATAATACTCTGCTGCTGGGCTTTTTGGGCATCTTCGCCGGCGCGCTGGTGCTGAACCTGATCTTCGGTTTCTTCAACTTCGGCTTTACCATCGGCGGCGGAGCCAAGCCGCAGCCGGTAGCTCACACCGCGCAGCTTTGGAATTTCCTGGGCCTGTATCTGGTGGGCCTCACCGCTTGCTTGCTGGGCGGCTGCCCCCTGCGCCAACTGGTACTGTCCGGTGAAGGCGATACCGATGCTGCCGCTGTTGTAGTCGGCATGATAGTCGGCGCAGCCTTTGCCCACAACTTTGCCTTTGCCTCCGCGGCGTCCGCCATCAACGCCGAAACCGCGCTGCTTTCTATTGGCGGCCCCGGTCTTTACGGGCAGATCGCCTGCGTGGTCGGGATCGTATTTATGCTCATCGTGGGCTTTACCCACCGTGAAAAAGCTTGATAAGGGGGTATAAGGATATGGAAAAAATAGATGTAAGCGGCCTGAGCTGCCCCATCCCGGTGGTGCGCACCAAAAAACTGATAGACGCCGGTAATGCGGAGATACTGGTAACCGGCGACAGCAGCGTATCCAAAGAAAACATCACCAAGCTGGCCGCCAAAAGCGGCTATGGCATAAATGTATTAAGAGACGAAAAAGGCGCATGGGAGCTGGAATTGAGAAAGTAGAAGCCGGTGATTTATGGGCGTGCCGCCTATGTTTTTCATAAAACATGGGCGGCACGCCTGTTCTCACCTTAATTTCGGACGAGCGGGGCTTTTTACTGCTCCTCAACCTCCCCCGGCCAGTCGGGGAAACGCCGCAAATCATCGCGATCCGCCGGCGACAGATCGTTTTCCACGTTGTCCCGCGCCAGGTCGGTGTCGAGCTCCGGATACACATCGGCCGGGATAGGCTGGTCGCCGTCGTTACCGGCAGTTGACCGGGCATCATTGCCCGGCAGCGTGTCCTGCCGCTCAGACCGCACGGTGCGCTGGTGTTTTTCCATCATAATCACCTCGGGGTTAGTATGCCCCGCGCGAAACAGATATAAGGCCGCGCACCGCTTAACCGCACAGACATTGCCTTTTCGTGTTCAGGTTATACGCCGTCATTGATTTTTGAGACCTTTACTCTGCTCACCATTACCGCCCAAAGGCGGTTTCGCAGCACACCTTTCATTGCCCCTGGTCCCTAAAGCAGATTTAATTTACGG